>JAAYHZ010000309.1 GCA_012744235.1 Clostridiaceae bacterium | reverse complement strand
TTCGCATACTGACGATAGGTGACTCGTCCGTAAACGGAAGGCAGTACGAGTTTTCCAAAATCGTCGATATGGCCTCCGCCATGACCATGGAAAAATACAATACCGCTTTCGTCATGAAATTTATACCCAAGTATGACGATTATGTTTTACGGGTTTCATCCGGAGAACCGGCCGATATTATATGCAATCCGCCCGGAACCGAGAAATTAATTGAGGAAGGACTGCTTGCGGACCTTACGGAGCTTTTGCCGAACCTGTATCCGGAAAGCTATATGCAGATACAAGATATTCAAGATGAAGACAGCCCTGTATTCTATAAAGGAAAAATCTACTTGGTTCCGGAGGCTTATCAAGAACAGCTTACGAGTAAATACTGTTTGACGGTGGATCGGGAATTCCATAACGCCGCCGGAAGACCTCCCGTCGATACGTTAGACGACATCATTGCTCTTGCGGAATTCGGTGTGAATAACGGATATTTCGATCGAAAGAAAAAACAATGCTTTACGGCGGACGAAAGAAGTCTCATAGGACTTCTATGCCAAGAGACGGGATATATCGATGTCGATATCGGTTTCGGGATCAAGGACGGAAAAGTCGTACCTTTGGAAGAAACGGAAGTCTTCGAAAAATTCTTTGAGACCGTAAGCCGTCTCGATGAAAAGGAAGCGATTTTACTGAAATACAACGATGTAAGGTCCATTGAGAGCGGTGTTAAAATGAGCTTAATCGATTCGCAAGCACTGTATCATGATAGTATAAGCGATCACTTAAAGTTTTACGAAAGAATGGAAACCCTTTATATCAACGATACCGTACCCTACACCGCAAGGAGAATAATCGGCCGTTACGGTATTGTCGCGAATGAGAATACGGAACGATCGCTAATCTTTTTAAGATGGATCGCAACCGATATTGAGCTGAACCGCCTGCTGTGCTACGGTGTTGAGGACGTTCACTACAAATTCCAAGACGGAAGATACTATGCCCCCGGCGATGTTTTTAAAATAGTGAATAATTTCTGTAATCCCGTATTGCCGCTCATACATATCAACGATCCGGTGGGATACGAAGAGTTTCTTGAGCTTTTAAAAACCGGTGAAAAACAAATTATCCCCGGAATTCCCAACGATCGAATCTTTTATCCCTATTATACTTACGAGGATTTTATACTAAACAGAGCCAACCTGTTATACAACTTCTTTGGAGCCGGGATCGGCCGCCCCATATTACCGGAAAACGCCACTTTACAAGATTTCCGCGAAATGCTTCGTTCGAAGGAACGGGATCAATTTGTCAAAGAGTATCAGAAGCGGATTGACGGGGAATAGAACAATGCCGGGATAAATTGCCGAATTTTACCGGCTCCCTGTACGACGATGCTTACAAGTAGTATAATAATAGCATAAATATTATTTCAGATAGAAAGAAATGGTGGTGATGCCATGAGCGAAAAGGTTCAAAAAGCCTTTGAATTGTTTCACGACGGTTTTAACTGCTGCCAGGCCGTTGCCGGTGCATTCTGTGAACAGCTTGGTGCGGACCGACAATGGGTATTGAAAATCGCCGGCGGGGTCGGAGGCGGCATGCGATGCGGTGAAGTATGCGGTGCGGTTTCCGGTGCCGTTATGGTCATCGGATTAAAATACGGTCAATACATAAAAGAGGACAAGGATTCGAAGCAAAGGTGTTATGACATAACGTCGCAATTCATGGAAGAATTCGCGAAAAGAAAAGGAACGGTTCTTTGCCGTGATCTTTTAGGATACGATATACGCGATTATGAAAAAAGAAAAAGCATTCCGGGCAGACAAAAAGAAGTATGCCCGAAAGCCATAGAAACGGCCGTCTTGATTCTTGAGGAAATGGGATTTCGATAAGGCATGAGCTGATTAGATATAACGGGATATAACAAAAGGCTCACGGGTCGAAATTGTAAATAAAGAATTCAATAAGAGGTTGGTTATTATCGTGATTACGGGAAAAAGAACGGTCGTATATTTGCTCATCCTTTTCGTTATATTCTCCGCAAGCTGCACAAACCGGACGGATGATGAGCAAGGTCATGCCAATGAAGATGCCTTGTTAAAGCCTTTGACTCTTCGCATTCTGACGATAGGAGATGCGACCCCTTTAAAAGGATATCAGTACGAGTTTTCCAAAATTGTCGATATGGCCTCCGCCATGACCATGGAAAAATACAATACCGCTTTCATCATGGAATTCATCCCCATGTACGAGGACTATGTTTTGAGGGTTTTATCCGGAGAACCGGCCGATATTATATGCAGTCCGCCCGAAACCAAAAGATTAATCGAGGAAGGAATGCTTGCGGACCTTACGGAGCTTTTGCCGAACCTGTATCCGGAAAGCTATATGCGCATACAAGATATTCAAGACGAAGACAACCCGATATCTATAAAGGAAGAATCTACTTGGTTCCAGAAGTTTATCGAAATTATCTTACAATTAAATATTGTTTGACGGTGAATCGGGAATTCTATAACGCCGCCGGAAGGCCTCCGGTCAATACGGCGGACGACATCATTGCTCTTGCGGAATTCGGCGTGAATAACGGATATTTCAACCGTGGGGCAAAGCGATGCTTTTTGGCGGACGTATTTGACCTGATCGGAGTTATATGCCAAGAGAATGGATATATCGACCTTGGTCATGGCTTCGGGTTAAAGGACGGAAAGGTCGTACCTTTGGAAGAAACGGAAGTTTTTGAAAAATTATTTGAGACCATAACCCGTCTCGATGAAAAGGAAGCGATTGTGTTTAAATATAACTATACGAATTTTGAGAGCACGGGAATAATGAGCTTACTCGACTCGCAATATATCGGTCCTAATGCTATAAAAGACCACACAAAATTTTACAACACAATGGAAACTCTGTATATCAACGACACCGTACCTTATACCAACAAGAGAATAGTCGGCCGTTACGGTATTACTGCAAATGATAACACGGAACGATCGTTAATCTTTTTAAGATGGGTCGCTACCGACCCTGAATTGAACCGGCTGCTGTGCTACGGCGTTGAGGACGTTCATTATAAATTCCTAGACGGAAGATACTATGTCCCCGGCGATGTTTTTAAAATCGTGAATAATTTCTGTAAACCGACATCGCCTCTTATACATATCCTCGATCCGGTGGGATATGAGGAATTTCTCGAGTCTGTAGAAACCGATGAAAAGCAAATCATTCCCGGAAATTCCCAACGAACGAATCTTTTCTTCCTTCTCGGATGATTATTTATTCAACAGATCCAATTTGATAAAAAACTTCTTTGGAGACGGAAACAATCGTCCCATATTGCCGGAAAACGCAACGTTACAAGAATTCCGTGAAATGCTTCGCTCGAAGGAACGGGATCAATTTGTCAAAGATTATCAGAAGCGGATTGACGGGGAATAGAACAATTCATAAACGAATCATATATCGTATTTTCCGAAAATATATCGGTACGGATAAACTAATGGTTATAAAAATGCAGGAAGAGGTTGGTGATTGTAGTAGTCATGAGAAGGAAGAGGCTTTGTTAAAGCCTTTGACCCTTCGCATCCTGACGACAGGGGACTCCTCATTTAGCGGAAGGCAGCACGAGTTTGCCAAAATCGTTGATATGGCCTCTGCCATGACCATGGAAAAGTACAATACCGCTTTCGTTATAGATTTTATTAAAAGTCAAGAAGACTTTGTTTCACGGGTTTTATCCGGAGAACCGGCCGATATTATATGCTTTCCGCCCGAAATCGAGAGATTAATAGAGGAAGGCCTGCTTGCGGACCTTACGGACCTTTTGCCGAACCTGTATCCGGAAAGCTATATGCAGATACAAGATATCCAAGACGAAGACAACCCCGTTATCTATAAAGGAAGAATCTACCCGGTTCCGGAGGCTCATCAGGTACCGCTTACAATGAAATACTGTTTGGTAGTGAACCGAGAATTTTATAACGCCGCCGGAAGACCTCCGATCAATACGGTAGACGATATCATTGCTCTTGCGGAATTCGGCGTAAATAACAGATATTTTAACCGTAGGACAAAGCAGTGCTTTACAACGGACGAATATAGTCTGATCGGACTTATATGCCAAGAGATGGGATATATTGACCTTGACTTTGGCTTCGGGTTAAAGGACGGAAATGTCGTACCTTTGGAAGAAACGGAAGTCTTTGATAAACTTTTTGAGACCGTAAGCCGTCTCGATGAAAAGGAAACCCTTTTTCTTAATTATGCCTTGTTTACTTTTGAAAGCAGGGCAAAAATGAGTTTAGTGGACTCGCGATATATCAGCCCCGGTCTTATAAGTGACCACTTAAGGTTTCATTAAAATATGGAAGTTCTTTATATCAACGATACCGTCCCCTACACCAAAAAGAGAATCGTCGGCCGTTACGGTATTTATGACAACGAGAAAACGGAACGATCCTTGATCTTTTTACGGTGGGTCGCTACCGACCTTGAATTGAACCGTCTGCTGTGCTACGGCGTTGAGGACGTTCACTATAAATTCCAAGACGGAAGATACTATGTCCCCGGCGATGCTTTTAAAATAGAACAAAACTTCTGCATTCCCACATCGCCCCTCATACATATTAACGATCCTGTAGGACATGACGAGTATCTAAGACTTTTAGAAACCGGTGAAAGGCAAATCATTCCCGGAGTTCCCAACGATCGAATCTTTTATTCTTATCCTATGGATGAGTTTTTGCAAAACCGATCCGATTTGTTATATAACTTTTTTGGAGACGGAATCAATCGCCCCGTATTACCGAACAACGTCAACTTTAATGAATACCGCGAAATGCTTCGTTCGGAAGAAAGGGATCAATTTGTCAAAGAATATCAGAAACGGATTGACGGAGAATAGAACAATTTGAGATATGAAGTCCGTAATTTATCCAATTTGTTGAAGCATTAAGTATAGAATAGTGATAAGATAAATGATAGGCAATGTATGAAGATGAATCGTGCATTGCCTTAAGCTTAGTTTTTACAGGTGAGGTTATGGGATCATGAATAAACGGCTCCTTGTTCTTCTTTGCTTGATGTTGCTTTTTACCGCGGGGTGCTCCGCTTTCGCAAGCGAATCGAAGGTCGGTGACCCGACGGCAGCTATGACTGCTTTTGAAAATATGCAGGAAGAAGAAAATGTGAACAATACGGATAACGATGACGAGTTATCTTGGATACGGCCTGTGGAAGAACACGGCAAGCTTTTTACCGGCTTAAACTTGGACGGTATCGGAGAAAATGACGACGAAGCGTATGTAAGCTTATACGTTTTTGATCATAACGGCTTCAATCGATACGATGCATCTTTTCTTGTCATACGGATTCGATTCGGAACCGGCGATACGACGGCGCATATCGTACAAGCCGTAGGCGACTATGAATTCTATACGGCAAAGCTGTTTTCCGAAAAAAAGGATGCCATCGTTTTGGAAGTCCATACGAAGTACGCCAATTCCGGGCTTGTATCCGTATTTGCCCTTGATGTTTACGGCGCAGGTGAGGTCGACCCGTTCCCTTCGGTGGCGGAGCGTCTTAATACGACAGGGGAAGAGCCGGTCTTGTCTTCCGACGGCGAGAAGCTGTATATAGGGAGCCTTGTTACGGGAACCTCCGTTGCGGATATACAAGACAAACCGCTGCAGGGTCTCGTTCTTCATTCTACCGGAGACGGGTATTCGGGCCCTGTGGACGACCGAGTAATCCAAACCGTTTATTGGAACGGTAACGGGTGGATCGTTTTGGAGCGATCGTAAATACAAAGCCAAAAATGACATTGCAATAAGCATTATCCGTAAGTAATCGCTTGGCATCCTGAATATATTGCCTGACCGGTTATATAGTACAAGGTACTTTACCGTTAACATAATCATACTATATAAAAATACCATTAGAGGTCGTGAAAAAATGTATTATTCAGAATCATACCCTTATAACTCCGGGTATACACCATTGATTCAACCGTTTAGTCGGCGGTATGCCAATAAAGCTTATTCTATAATCAATCAGGCTCAATTAGATTTAAGCAATTATTTACGTTTACTTTGGGAGTAGCATGTTGTCTGGACGAGGTTGACAATTGTCTCTATGGTTTTCGATTTACCGGATGTGGATTTTGTGACGAATCGATTGTTAAGAAATCCAAAGGATTTTGAAATGCTGTTAAGTCCGCTTTACGGTGAAAGAATCGCCTCCGCTTTTGCAGACCTATTTACAAGTCATCTTGTAATCGCGGCACAACTTGTCCAAGCGGCAAAAGCGGGAGATACCGAGGCTGCTGAAGATGCTGAAAAAAGTTGGTATGCAAATGCAGATGAAATTGCAGCTTTCCTAGGGAGCATAAACCCTTATTGGTCTGTCCAAGAATGGAAGACAATGCTGTATGAGCATTTGGCAATGACCAAATCCGAAGCTGTTTATATCTTAACCGGACAATACGAGGAGAGTATAGATATATTTGATCGAATTGAAGCGCTTGCTTTAAGAATGGCGGATGTGATGACACAAGGTATTATTGGACAGTTCCCCTATAGATTTTGATAAACCTTGCAATGAGGACAACAACGAAAAGGTAAGAGTCGGAAAGTTTTAATATTGAAAAATCATTGAAAAAGCAAATGGAAGAGCCGACAATGCGTTCTTCCATTTGCTTTTTAGTCGGATCAATGAAAATATATGTTTAAGCTTAAAAAGCCTTTTCGTCACTTCTAAACTATTTTTTACTCCGTTTCGCCGGACGGATAATCAATAATGTAAACTTGCTTTCCATGTCGTGTGGTTATATAATAG
>JAAYHZ010000308.1 GCA_012744235.1 Clostridiaceae bacterium | reverse complement strand
GGTTTCGGTTAAAGATATTAAAAATATTCTTTTTTTTTATACTCTTTTAATAACCTGCTAACCGTTGTTTTTCCGATTAAATATCAAACTAAATCCCTTACTAACCTCCTTTTACTGCACAATTATACCGGTTTATCAACCGAAACAGTAAATCGGGAAATGACGGATTCACGTTTTCAATAGGTGATTTCCACCGGCATCTCGGTGTTTCCATCCGGGCTGTCGATTTTACAATCGAGTTTTCCGTCACTCATGTGAACTTCAATAAGGTTCGCTCTGCCGAAGCATTTTACCTTGAGATTTTTCATGGTTACATAGCTTCCGTCCATAATGGTGATACATACCGGTTCAAGGCTTTCCGAGGTGCCTTCTATTGTCGCTTTGGAACGAACGATGCAAATTCGAGCATCGGTTTCCAATTTCCAAAAAGGTACGGAAAATAAGGCTTGTCGGTTTTGGCCGCTTCCGTTTTCTTGATCGGAAATAACGATATAATCTTTCAAATTGTTTTCCAAAAGAATTTCAATGGCAATATTATTTTCCGAATTTTTCCCTTCTGCATCCGAGACCGCGTATCTTTTGACGGAATGAATATTAGAACGACCTTCAAACGGTTCTATGACGCTAGCAAACACGGAGCGAAAACCGTTTGAACCGGTTTTTTTCGTTATTAATGTAGGTATCCAATCTTCCATCCGGTCAGTTTCTTTGCTGTCTTTTTTACCTCTCCACAAATCGACCCAAGATTCGCATAAAATCACTGTCGAAGGTCCGCTGAGATCGGTATATTTTAAATAAACCGGCACATCTCCTTCATGCATACGGTAATAGGAATCGTCAATTTCCCACGTAACATACCAATGATCTTCAAAGGGTATATCTGACTTAAAATTCCTCAAGCAACCGTATCGATCCCATTTGCTGCCGTCAAACTCTGTTAAATGAAAAGGATGTTCTATTATCTTTCCGAAAGTTGTGCGCATAAATTTTACGTGTTCCGAACCGCCTTCTAATCGAAATACGTCGATTAGGTAACAGTCCTCTACCGATATGTCGGAAAGCAAGAGAGTTCTTTCAAATCGATTTTCTCCTATGGCTTCGGGACAAGCGGCGGATATAGCTTTAAATGTTTTCCCGATACTCCACATAAGAATTTTTCCCATCTCCGATTGAAACTTTGCATGGGCCGCGTGGTCATTCCAATCTACCGATACCGTATTATGAGCGGCTGTGGATCGATACCATGCAAACTTTGGGTTGCGTCCATAATCCCAGCCTAAATGTACGGGAGGGTACCCGAAGTCCGGCATCAAGTCCAAACCTTTTGCGTAAAATCCCGCCGTCAATCCGTCATGATGGCCGTGGTATCCGCCGGAGTCGTAATGAAGCCACACAGCCCTCTTGTATTCCGCTTCACCGGAATGGAGGAGAGCAAGACGCCAATTCTCTTTATTCACGCTTTTTTGTTCGAGATAATAACCGCTGCATCGTATGACTTCTTCCAAAGCATTTTCCGCTTTGCATAAATTCGGTCGAGTTATGTCCAATCGGAAAGCGCCTTTTGCCGTATAACCGTTGCTGATGTATATGATTTTTGCAAAGTCCGGGTCATGGGTGATTTCGTACATCTTCCACAACACCGTTTCAATGCTTGGGTCTAAATAGGAATGCTTGTAATAGTCTTTGGAGTAGTATAATACGGCGTATTCGGTATCCGGCTGTGCAAATGCGCCGGTGTCACCGATACGGGGGTAATATTTTTGCAGACACCAAGTATCGATGAAGAATCGATAGGAATCCTTGATGATCGGATGGATTTTCAATAATTCTTCGATGAACCCCGGCTGCATGTTTTCATAATACCATATAAAATTGGAGTAGCCCCAGACGGCGTGAGATCCGTACACCACCAATCCTTTTTCGCCTGTTGTTCCGTCTACGGCTGTGGTGTGGTGAGTGATGGAAGCTATTTGCTCCATAATTTTTTCTTTATTATTTGGCCATTCCAGAACCGTTTCCACCATGCACCTGGTTATATCGGTCTGAGGAACGTTGGATTTAATCTTATGGGAATTGCGGAGGGCATCGCGAAAAATGCGGGTTTCAATGTTTTCTTGTATCTTTTCGAACGAATCCTTTGTAACCGGATAGCTTGATTCAACAGACTTTTGTTTAAGAAAAGATACAAGATGTCGGTCGTTTTTAACGGCATCAAAAATCATGTCATAGGCGATGGCCAAATCACGAACTTCAAGACAAGAGACGAACCAATAGGAAACATATCCGTGGTCCACGTTTTTCAGGTCATACATAATCCCTTGTGTCATGAAATCAAAATCCGGGTAAACATCAGCTACTCGATCCAATAAAATGCAAGCTTTCCTTGCATATACGGGATAACCTGTAGCGGCATAAGCTTTGGCTAAGTTTTTAATACCGTCTATGACAAGCCGAGTCCAATGCCCGAAAAGCATATAGTAAGCAATAAACATCCAGGTACGACCGTCCCGGGAATAGCCGTTTCCGTCATCAACACCAAACCGGATTTCATCCGGACTTCTTGCTTCTTGGTTAATAAGCAAAGAACGATCGGCAATATCGTAGTTAAATTGGCCGTTTTTATCAATTCCGGATTGATAGAAGGCATAAAAATCGTTTTTCGGGAAGAACTCCTTGCATCCCGGACACTGAACCTTGTATGGGCGGTTCCATACATCAATAATCCAGTTGAACAAAGGAACTTCGCAGCGACAAGAGGGGCAATATCCGTCGGAAAGAACATGGTAGGCTCTTTTTATGCTTGATGAAAATACCAGATTCCATAATTGGTCATCCGACATGTGAAGCCAAGGAGCCGCTTTTTCCGTCAAAGAGTTTCTTGCTTCGGCGTTGTTCCATGCATTTTTTTTGATAATATTCAAAAGGTCCTTGTGAAAGAAAACACTCTTAGTTTTTCCCATATTATCTCGCCGCAGAACAAGCCTCCACGGCATACCTCCGTCAGACTTAAATTAATTATACAAGACCACACATTGATTCCACAACAGTCGCTACCGTAGACTGAAGAATATTGGATGGAACAGGAGCAGCCGAATAATATGACTGCTCCCATACAAAACGGACTAATACAACGGTCCCTTGATTTTAAACTTATCGCCCGGGTCATAGGGCTCGTAAGCCGGATTGTTAAAGATCTTATCCACCAGTTCTTGAAGGCCTGCGGCATATAATTGGTCAATATATTGTGACCATTCGCTTCGTATATCCGTAATTTGGCCGGATAATGCACGTTGCTTAAAATCCGCCGCTACCACTGCCATTTGGTCGCTGACCTTGTCGCGGATTTCTCTGTATTGCATATACAAGTCTTTTCCCATGTATACTTCCGATATGTATTTTGCAGGTTTTAAAGCATACTTTTCATACAGATCATAGGCATACATAAATGCGGGCATGGACCAATAACCGTGGGTTAACGCGTTATATGCGTCAGCTTCCGCTGTAGGCCACTGCATTAGCCAGCATGTAAACACTTTTGTGTTTCCTCTGTATTGTTCGGGAAGATCTTCTTGAGGAACAATAATTTTTGCACTTTGATAAGGTTCTCCGGCCCATTTCCAATGAATGCCTTCGATACCCAAATGATAACGATAGAATATGTCTTCACTTGTGTAAATGATGTACTGCAGCATTCGAAGTATTCTTTCCAGTTTTCCGTCGTCTACTTGTCCGCCGATCATCTCAACGCGGGCGGCACCGGTACCGAAGGTGTCAATGCTGTAGGCCATACCGTTTTTCGTACCGTACGGTCCGTAGAACATGGGCCCGATAACAAAACGAGCGGTAGGATCCGTATCCAGTAAAATGCTTTGAGGAGGAAGGTTTGCATAGGTCGAATTCGTGGGGTAAAGATAGCCGTCCCTATGGATTTGAATAATTCCGCTTTTATTGGTTCGTGTTAATTGTTGGTATTCGGTATACCAAGATTCAATTCCGGGAAGTCTTTGGATGTAACCTTTAGTCAAGGATTCCGAAATCCAAAGCAGGTAATCACGATAGGGCGTATAGGCTTCTCTCGGAACAATATCTCCTGTGACCGGATCTTTGTACAGGTAATTAGGCTCATGACAGAAGCCGAACAATCCTTCTTGGGTCATATTCGAGTCCGCCGCTTCCGGGAGATAGAGCATACCAAAGGTATCGTCTTGTCCGTTTCCGTCAGGATCGTTTTCGGTAAACTTCTTAAGCATATCGTTCATTTCTTCAAAGGTGAATTTCCCGTCCGTTACAAAAAGCTGATTGCTCCACTTCTCATAACCCTCCGTAGGAATTTTAATCGGTTTCAAATCCGCCTCCGGTATGCTGTAGCCGATGGCTTCCAACCAATCCAAATTCACGGCGGTAGCATCGTAAAAGTATTGTGCCGACGCAAAGCCAATATTGGTTATACCTAAATATTGGTCGGTTGTACCGTCAACCAAATTGTACTTGAATCCGATGGGCATCATTTCCAACAGACGATAGTAGCCCGGCAAATAATTTTTGAACATTTCCAGAGGAATGGAACGAATTAATTTTTGTTCGTACATTTGCCAAGGTTCCATAGGCGCACGGGGGATACGCATGAAATCTGCAATTTCTCCCGCGGCAATAAGGGCTGCTACGCTTTCATAGTCATTGTAGGAGTCCATAGGCCATACTTTCAGGTCTATGTTGAACATTTCTTCTAACTCCAATTCATCCCATCTTCCGTCTTTCCAGTCCGCATTCAACTGTGTTAACCAAGTAATTTCGTAGAATTCTTCGAAAGGATTCGGCTCTTCTTCCGTTACTTGGGCCGTTTGGGTTGTCGTTGTTTGAGCGACATCTTTATCGGCTTTTGAACACGATATGAGGGAAACCGGTATAAGAAAAGCTAATAGGACACTTAACCATTTTCTCATTTTAGCACCTCCTGTAATTCATACGGTTACAGTCATCTATTTTCATACTAGCGGGGAGGGTTTCCGGACATAATGGAAGTACTAGACAATTTAAAATTTTCATGTCTAAATATTGCAGTTAACGGTGTGGGTAAGGTTTGCAAGGACTTTGATATTGGCTATATTGATTTATTGCAATCTATGAGGGAAATAGGTATTCGACATTGATGGATGAGAGAATTAATTTAAAAAGTAGATTCGTGAAAACAATTCTTTATGCTTTCTCTTTTGAATTCTCCTGGAGTCATCCCGGTGTTATGTTTGAACCATTTATAAAAATACTCTACGGAGGAAAAACCGGTTTTTTCGGAGATATCTTCGATAGACAGGTCCGTGCTTTTTAAAAGTCCTTTCGAGACTTCGATTCGTGTTGCTGTCAGCTTCTGTCGGAACGTAAGGTTATAGTTCTTTTTTAACAAGCGGTTCAAATGTCGTACGCTGATACCGATATGTAATGCCATATCTTCCGCCGTTAATGTCGGTATGGAATATAGCTCTTCAAAAAACAGGTCCAAAACCAAATCTTCTTTTTCAATGTCTCGGTTATCGGATTGATGTCCGTGAAACTTATCGGCAATCAATCGGAAAATTGAAATAAAAAGATCCGATAAAAGTACGTGAATTCTTTCGAAATAAAACAATCCTTTTTTTTGAGACTCTTCACGAATTTGGTTAAAGAAATGAAGTAACATATCGCAATTTTCAATATGTAGAAAAGGCGACTCCGTGAGGATTTTTATGATTTCGGTGCACCATGGAACCTCATGAACACTCAACGTTTTATCGGTGATCATATAATCAAAACGTATACAGTACTTTAAAGCGCAACATTCGGTCATTTTTTGTCGGTGGTATTCGCCGGGGGTAATGAGAAGAAGGCTGTTATTGGAAATCGGAATAACGTAATTATTAATCTCTACGAGATCGTTCCCTTCAACAAAAAACTGCAATTCATAATTGCTGTGATTGTGTCTTACGTTATGATAGGTATTCACCGGAATATCGGAGAATTGAATAATCGGTAAATAAACCTTCAGTACAAGGGGAGTAAGAGACACATCAAACTTATGGTATTGACCCAACATAGCGTCTATTTTATGAAGAGCGGATTGTTCTTTCATTTTAGTTACCCTTTCTTTATAAGGATACAAAAATAAAGATTATATAAGCATCACGGATCGGGGAACAGTTAACATGCCTTGAATGCAACGTTAGTACATATACTGCAATCTTAATCACCCATATGTTGCTATTATTATATCATTTTACCTAACAAAATAGTAAAAGGGAAATGAGTTTTTTCTTTTAATATGAAATTTCCACCGGTATCTCCGGATTTCCTTCCATGCAATCGATTTTTCCGTTCTTTATATGTACTTCAAAAAGATTCGTTCGGTGATAACACTTCACCTTCAAGTTTTTCATAGTGATCCCATTGAGGAACCCGAAAATATTTTGATCATCTTGTCGATTCTCAGGTTCTTGGTCCGTAAATACGATAAAGTCTTTTAAACCGTTTTCCAATAAAATTTCTTAAATCCACCCAAGATTCACACAAAATGACCGAGGAAGGACCGCTGACATCGGTATATTCTAAATAAACCGGCAAATCTCCATGATGCATTTGGTAATAGGAATCGTCAATTTCCCATGTAACATGCCATTGCTCTTTTATGGAGGTGTCCGTTTGAATATTTATTATGCAGCCGTACCGATCCCGGTTACCGCCGGAACCTTCTTCGGTTCGAAAAACATCGATTATGTAGCAATCTTTTGACGAAATATCGGAAAGCAAAAGGGTTCTTTCAAACCGATGACCTCCGACGGCTTTGGGACAGGTTGCGGAAACGGCTTTAAAAGTTTTCCGATACCCATCGTTTGAGTACACGACCTAGAGGATGGTCTAAAATCGGTGTAGAAAAGATGTCAAAGCTATTGATATATACAAAGAACGGCGGAAGGGTATATGACTTGGTT
>JAAYHZ010000307.1 GCA_012744235.1 Clostridiaceae bacterium | reverse complement strand
GGCGCCGGGATAGTCCGCCGAATACTTGGTTCCTCCTACGCAGTCGCAGTGGCATGTATAATTGACGATAGCACCGTAAGGCGTTCCGTCCGGAAGATCGATTCTTAAAACGCCAACCTCCGGATCAATGGGTCCGAAGGGTTTCTTATCTCCTCCCATGCCGGCATTCGTTCGATACGTACCGTCAGCGAAAACATAATCCCGGTAATAAGCGATTCGGTCTTCATAGCCCTTTCCGTATCCGATCCGAACGTTTCTTTGGACTTGGTGTGCCATACAGGCGGCATCGACGATACGAGATCTTAAAAACTCAATATATCTCGGATCCTCGTGAACAAAATCATCCCATGTTTCCACGGGTCCTCCGGTATGGGTATGGGTGGCAACCACCATAATACATTCTTTTTTCATATCCAATTTTTCGGCAATAGCAATTCTCGCCTCTTCCGCCGTCTTATCCGGTATTAAGATGGCATCGCAGGATACGATCACCGCTTTTTCTCCTTCGTTGTTGCACATATATACGGCATGAGCATACAGCTTATCCAGTATGCCGTCCGATATACGCATGTAAAATTGCCCGGGTATTTCCGATCCTAACGAAGGCGTAATATCCGTTTCATACAAACCGCATTTCATGAGAATCCCCCTTTTCTAAATCAAAACGATTTCATTACCGCATCCGATCCAAATTTCATCATCGCATTTTTCAAAGCATATGGGTTTCTCCGGCAAGCATCCGAAACCAAGGATTGATCCGTCCTTTGATAAAGTGCAAACTCTTCCGTTTTCGCATATCGCCGTGACGCTTTCACCCGCTTCGTACAATTTCTTTACACTGTCTTTTACAAATACATGCCATAAACCGTTACCTTCCGAGTCGAACCCAAGAACCGATCCTTTTGAAGTTCCGGCATAAACAGCCGTTTGGTCTTTATTGATACAAACCGAATTCACCGTGCCTCCCAAATATTTCTCGGAAACTACGGTGACTTGGTCTTTTTGAATGCGGAAAATCTTAAAATTCTTCGAATAATTCATGCCCGTTACCAAGATATAGCCGTCATCCCTTTTTCTCAACTCGTGAGATCGAATATTGCACAGCCATCCGCTCACGGCGATATTTCGTTTCGGATTTCCCTTTATGTCATGAACATAGAAGGTTCCCGAAGAGGATTCGGTTTTCCCTGCCGCCATTACTTCCGTCACACCGTCACCGTCAATATCCGTTACTTCCACGGCATCCGGAACAGTGGCATAGGTATAATAGGCATTTAACAGGTGGCCCTTCGCATCATAGGTACGGATTTGATTATCTCCGCATCCGACAATGAGGACGGTTTCCCCGACTTCCTGCGTATAACGAAGAGAAACGACTTTCGGATAAGGCAATTCCCAGCTCGGGAACAGCGTAGGTATTCTAACGGTATCCTGCTTCCACAACACTTGGCCGGTCATGCTGACAACGGTTAAATGATTATTGCCGTGGCCTACCGCTAAAAAGTTTTCAGGTCGTACGTACTCGATGGCATGGATTTCCCCTTCCATCGGGATCTCCCAAACCGAACTGTCTTTTTTGTATAACATCAATTTTCCTTTTCCCAATGCGCAAGCAAAAGTATCCTTGTCGATGACCTTTAAGAGATTTACACGATCGGGGAACACAAACCGCTTTTTAAAAGACAAGGAAGCTTCCTCGATGGAATCCCGTTTTCCATTTGATGAATCGAGCTTTTTCGATACCGTATAGGTTAAAGGACATGTGAAGGTACGGTCTTTTTGAGTAAGCACCAGGGTTTGTCCTACGATTTCCATTCGGATATCTTCCTCCCCTTCCGCCGCAGGATGAACCAAATGAGTAAAGGACAGCATATCATTTTTGCAAAGCGGCAGAGATGCCAAGGAGGTTATGGCGGAAACGACGACTTCATCCGTATTGTACCTTAGCTTCCACATGGCGTTACGGGCGGAACCCCGATTCTTATGATCTTTTTCCTTCTTGTCGTACATCCCTCCGTACGAGAACAAACGCTCTCCATAAGGAATTTCTTCGATGTTTATGCTGACATCCGTTGAGCCTTTGCATGTTAACCTTAACTCGTACGTTTTTCCTTCCGGATTTGTTCTTTTGGATTTAACCGTATTACCGTCAAGGTAAGCTTTTGCGGGAGTACGGAAATGAGCTCCGATTACATACCTGCCGTCTTCTTCGATTAGAACGGTATCATGAAAAACGACACAAAATCCTTTTACTAAAAAGATTTCTCGGATCCATCGAGTTTGGTTGTACCGGTCTGTGCGCATTCGGATGTAGTATTGGTCTTTACCTATGATTTTCTGTTCTTCGATCAAGGCGTATCCCGGAAGGTCGGAAGCATAACCGTCCCTAGCAATCGTTAAAATCGAGCAGTTTTCCGGTTCCGGCCACCGATAATCGTTTGCTTCCACCAACCAAACAATACCCTTGCTTGTGTAATCCAGAATTCCCATACAATCGCTGTAGGCGTGAATGCCGGCACTGCCTAATCCGTCTATCAGCAGATAATCATCTTTGATTTCATCCCATCCTGTCCTTACGGACAATTTATCAAAGCATTGGGTTTTCGGTCCGTATGGAGGAGAACCGGTCAATCGCATTCCCTCATGCGGATTCTCGGACCAAATGTCGTAAATATAGCTGTCGATAGGGTTTCGTTTCATTCCGCTTTCGGAAGGGACTTTCGGTTCGACACCGGAGTCAAACAATCGCGTTTTCCCGATGCCCAAAGTGGTTTTTGGTCCCTTAAAACAATCGAGTATATAGCGAAGCTCGCCGTCTTCAAAATAATGGGACAAAAAGGAAGTTAGGAAAACGGGAAAAGATACGGAACCGTCCCCGTAAGAAGGAACAAACATGTTTTGCCCGATGATCACTTTAAGCCAATCGATAACCTTTCTTGCGTTCTTCTTTATGAAGATCGGATCGTCTTGAAAAATGGAATAGGAAAAAACCAACGGAAGAGATACCTGATTGGAATAGGTCGAATCGTCACAATAGGGTTTCCATCCGTTCCGGTTAAAGGAATAAAAGACGTCATCGGCGATTTTTTTCCATTTTGCCGGCTCTTCCATTTCCGGATACCGTTTTGCGAAATAATCGGCAAGATAACTCAGGGAAAGACCGCAAAACATGGTGTGGTTGTGAGACGGAAGATTCTTGTTTTTACTGTGGGCTACGGCATATCCTATTCCTTCGGAGCTTTCGGCCCAACGGAATAAGCACTCTTCGATGTCTTGTCGTATATCGTCCGGAATCATTCCGGAAAATTCCAATAAACGCCAAGGCTCGATATGCTGGGTCATATATAAATGTGTATTAATAATTAATCGATCGTTTTTCTTGGAAATCTCCCTCATCTTACGCCACCCTTCGAGATAGGTGCCGAAAGAATCCATGTTACCGGTAATGTAGCAGGCGGTACCTAATTGCCACCAGTTGGTCGCTCCGCTTGAAGGGATCAAATCGATTTTCTCAGGCAACGTGGCTTGCATGATACCGGAAATATATTCTTCGTCGAAAGCCAACCGAGTATAGTAGACTTCATTGATATACGGTAAGGGATTTTGAATTTTATCGAGAAAGGCTTTCACACCGTTTTTGAGACCGTCATCGTCGGAATAACCGATGTGGATGATATTATGCCCCGTTGCAAAGGGGTCGACAAGGGTTCGAATATTATAGCCTTCTTTGCCGGGATAGCTTTTATCGGTTAAACATAAAAACTTGTAGTACAAGTATTTCACACAACGGCTGTTGGCAAGATTTCCCATTGCAATCACCGGCATTTTGCTTCTAAATAGTATTTCATGCTCCGGATTGTGCAAAACTTGAACTTGACAACCCAAGCTTTCCAATCTTTCTTGTATGGATTGTGCCGCCATCAAGCATTCCTCCCCTTCGGCCGCTGCGATAATCACGCCTTTTCCGGGCGGCAGGGGTGTTTGTCTAAATATGGGTTTTCCGAACGTTACTTTCTTTTCGGTTCGGTCCAAGGGCTTTTCGGTACTTATCTCCATATCGAATCCTCCCAAAATCTTTTTTTAGATTCTAACACTAATTTCCTTAAGATGCAAAAGCCTTTGATTCATTATCGAATATATTCTTATGCAATACATTCTTTTTGCAATCCGGATAAATCAAGATAATATCTATCGTCCATTACTCTTTTTCTCTTTCCGATCTGTCGAATAACATGACGGTCTTTTTCGGTAATAAATCCGTTGATTTTAGGGAATTATGCAATTAACAAGGGATATGAGGGATATTTTTTGGAGAAAATTCAAAAATTCCTAATGAACGGCGGATTTCATGATTCGGCAGCTTACGGCGTTGCCGTTTTTCTAACCTTTTTATTGATTGCATTGTTAAGTTCCGTTGCGTATATAATGGCAAATCAATTCATAACAAAGTTATTAACGCAATATATGTCCCATACAAAATCTCGTTGGAATCATGCTTTGTTGAATCGTCGCTTTTTTCATAAAGCCAACAGACTGATACCGGGTATCGTTTTTTATATTTTCGCAGAATCCTTTAATAAATTGAAGCATTGGTACAGCGGGGAGCCGTTACATACATTCTTATAATGTCCGTTTTTGCTATCAATTCCTTTATCGATTCCATTGATGATTATTACCGAACCCTCCCTATATCAAAGAACCGCCCTATAAAAGGCTTTTTGCAAGTCATTAAAATCATTACATTTATTGTATTGGGTATCATCATCATCGCTACCATATTGGACCGGAGCCCCGTTCTTTTGCTGAGCGGCATCGGCGTCATGTCGGCTGTTCTTACGCTGGTATTCCGAGATTCCATTTTGGGATTTGTGGCGGGTGTTCAACTGTCTGCTAACGATATGCTTCGGATCGGAGATTGGATTGAGATGCCGAAATACGGTGCAGACGGATATGTGATCGATATCACTTTAAATACCGTTAAGGTTCAAAATTGGGATCAAACCGTCACCACAATACCGGCCTACTCTTTGGTATCCGACTCCTTTAAAAATTGGCGAAGTATGTTTCAAACGGGCGGCAGGCGCATCAAACGAGCCATATACATTGATGTTAACAGCATCAAGTTTTGCGACAAGGAGATGCTGGAGAAGTATAAGAAAATAAAGTATATCCGTGAATACATTCAAAAAAAAGAAGAAGAAATATCACGTTACAACAAAGAGCGAAATATTACCGACGACGACCTGATCAACGGACGACACTTGACTAATATCGGCACTTTTCGTGCTTATGTGACAAGTTATCTGGAAAATAATCCATATATACACCGATCCATAGCCATCGTCGTTCGTCATCTTGCTCCGGGAGAAAACGGATTGCCGTTGGAGATTTACGCTTTTACGAACGACACCGCCTGGGTCAACTATGAACGAATACAGGCGGATATATTCGATCATATCTTTGCCGTTGTCCATGAATTTGACTTAAAGATTTTCCAAAGTCCTACAGGGTCGGATTTCAGGCAATTACACCATCGGCCGGATGATAAACTAATGCGATGAATCGTTAACATTATAAAAATAAAAGGTTAAAAAGACTGCACGAAAGGTTCATTCTTCGGTGCAGTCTTTCTTATATTTTTATTCTTCTTTATAATATTCTTTAATATGCCAACTCATAGATTTTAACCAAGTCTTCGTCCTCCAATTTTAAAATATTCCCCAGCTTCCCTCGTGAGTTCGCTTTTTTAGCCATTTCGGGGAATAAGGAAGGATCAACGTTTAATTCTC
>JAAYHZ010000306.1 GCA_012744235.1 Clostridiaceae bacterium | reverse complement strand
GAAAAGCACTACCGATTGAACAATAAGGATATTTTACATTTTGTCATTCATTATTGATATTTGTAATTGCTGCCGGAAAATCAAACTCCTTTATTCAAAGGATGAATGTTCAAAGTTTTTCAATAAGAATGGGAATGGGCGGATCGTTGATTCGATTATAAAAATCCAGCTTCAGCACCGTGTATCTATTCGAATCGATTCCTGATAAATATGCCAAAACCTTGTCTTTTTCTTCGTAGCCGGTATCTTTTCCGTAGTAAATGATAACCGTAATCAGCCCGCCCTGCTTTAAAAGCTCCATGGCTTTGGATAGAGCGGTTACGGTGTTTTCCCAATTTGTCATTACTTTATGATCGCTGCCCGGTAAATACCCTAAATTAAACATGGCACAGGCAATAGGGCCTTCTACAAATCGATCCATGTACTGATGCCCTTCGTTGATAAGGATGACGTTTTCCAAAAGTCCGTTCTCCCGCAAACGGTCTTTTGTTGTTTCGATGGCCTGCGATTGAACATCAAAAGCGTATACTTTGCCTTCCTCTCCCACCAAGCGGGCAAGGAATACGGTATCGTAGCCGTTTCCGCAGGTAGCGTCAACAACCGTATCTCCTTTTTCAACCACGTTTTTGAGTATGTCTTGAACCATATAAACCGGATTTTTTATAAGCCTTTGCATGTTCTTGATACTCCTATCTTTTTCTCTTTTTTTGCAAAATGAAAGCTTCACTTATGAGCGCACAAGTGAAGCTTTCGTAAGGATCAAACGATTATTTTACAGCTCCATAACTTTTCCTGTTTTGCTTGATTCGTAAGCCTTTTCAACAACTTCCTGAATCTGAATACCGTCTTCCGCAGGAACTTCCAACGGCGTTCCGTTTAAAATGGAGTTGGAGAAGGATTCGATTTCCTTGGTGTACATGTTACCTAAGGTTACGTTCAATTCGATGGGTTTTACGTCCACGCGATTCTGCTGTGCATCGTAGCCTAACGTATCGTCGGAAATAACGACTTCCACTTTTCCGCCTTCAACTTGACCGATGGTTCCTTCGGCCAAGATGCTTCCCTTGGTTCCGTAGATTTCCATGCGGCCCTTAGCGGCTGCGTCGGGAATATTAAAGTAAGCATCGATGTATACGTTTGCTCCGTTTTCCAGTTGGACAATAACGGATGCACTGTCTTCCACTTCGTATTTGAAGGTCTTTGTATCCGTAAAGCCTACCACTTTTTTCGCTTTGCTTCCGACGATGTATTGAATCAAATCCAAGCAGTGAACGCCCATGTCCATCATAGCTCCGCCGCCGGATGTGGCGAATTGCTGTCTCCAAGCGCCGGGGATATCAGGATACCAGCAGGTCAGCTGCGCTCTGCAGGATACGATTTGTCCGAGCTTGCCTTCGGAAACCAGCTTTTTCATTTCCTGATGATAAGCATGGAATCTCATCATAAACCCGGTAGCGATTAAAACGTTGTTTTTCTTGCAAAGCTCAACCAATTCCTTTCCGTCTTCCACCGAGAAAGCAACCGGTTTTTCCACAAGAATGTGCTTTTTGGCGTTTGCCGCTTTGATAACTTGTTCTTTGTGGTAAATCACAGGAGAAGCAATGTAAACCGCTTGCACTTCCTCATCGGCAAGCAAATCGTCCACATTGTCGTACGCTCTTTTTGCATTGTATTTTGCTCTGATTTTTTCGGCCAATTCCTTATTGACTTCCATTACCGCTACCAGCTCTGCATTTTTCGCAAGCATCATACCGGGAATGGTTCTTCTGTCTGCAATTCCGCCTGCGCCGATAACGCCCCATTTCACTTTACTCATAATTAACCTCCGCTTTTCAATAATTCAAACAACCGAACTTAATTGCACTCCGCTACCAGAGGGCCTGCCAATTCTTCTAAGAAGAACAATTTTCCGGGTAAGGTAGGCATGAATGTAGAGGGTACCCACATGTCGGGACCGTAGCGCAGCGTCATCCACAAGGACATACCTTGCCATTGCATTCCTCTTCCCAATACACCGTCGCAACCGCCGATTATACGATCCGATTGCAGGAACAATCCCGGTCCGATGGTATTGGCTCTGCAGGGAACCAACATGGTATTGGACTTAAAGCTGGTGATGGCATTTTGCTCAATGGTAAGAGGATGCAGCTGAGCTGCTATACGATAGGGCTGCTTCTTCCATTCTTCTACGGAATCGAACTCGGCCGCAAAATGCGGTTCCCAGAACGCGATATGGCACACTCTGCCGATACCGAATACGGTGATCAAGCGAGCGCCTTCCGCTCTTAATTTGGCGATTTTCTCGGGATAAGTAGGCAAATTGTTTTTCGTTGCAAAATTACGCCGGCATTCGGGAACGGTTAATTCGCCTAAAGGTCCGTAGAAAGCTTGCTTCATGGCATTTTCAAAGGCTCCGGGATTCGAAGGTTCCAGCGTGTTTCCTTCGCTGTCGCTCCACTCGTCCATGTTGAAGCCGTATACGTGCTTACAGTCTACATTCCATTCCTTCAAGAAGTAGACCGCCCAACGATACATACCCATGGGACCTACCGGTAAAATCAAAACCAGCTTTTTGCCTTCGTCTCTTGCCTTGCGGATTTCATTGGCGATTTCATGACCCATCATCATGTCAAAATCGCCTAAAGATGCGCATTTGACCGGCGTAAAATCTTTATTCCAGTAAGGCTGCCGATCGGTAACGGTTTCAGGAGCATTGGAGACACATTGAAGGATTTTTTCAAAGTCCCATCCGGCAGGATAAAAACGTTCCAACATAGAACCCTTAACGGTATCGATAAAATTCATGACATACTCCTCCTATTTATTTTCTTTTTCCATCCATATTATACATGCTCTAAATTAATTAATCTAGTGGAATAATTATTTTTGCCTTTTAGGGCAATAATCTTACGGTCGGAATTCGAGGCCATGTTGCGCAGTAGCGAAAGCCTTCCGCATAAGGAACGCTGCACTGCAATCCTCTGAACTTCGAACAGGTACGAACAAAATCCAGAAAATCGATATGGTCATGTTCTTTCATCCATTTGATCTGGCTGACATGGCAATCCAATGCTTGGAGCTTGATTTCAATGGTCTCGGATATATCCACGTATTCCGTAGGAAGGAAATTGACTCCGGCTAAGGTATCCATGTAATAGACGGGGCATATCTTCCCGTAGGCTTCGTGCTCGGTAAACATATGGGGAATGCTGGAGCAGAAAGATGCGTTAAAAACGATTTTTCCCGTTTCCACATGGTCCGTCATATAATCGTCGGGGCCGTGGGTAATGATAACGTCCGGTCTGACGTAGCGAATCAAGTCCACAACCTTTTTTACCGTTTCCATATTGGTGGAATCCACTTCCAAATCGTTTACATCTATACTGAAAACCTCTTTAACCCCCAAAACGGCACCGGCTTCTTCCGCTTCTTTCGTACGGATTCTTCGAAGCTCGTCGGGCATGATGATCGCATGTCCCATGTTTCCGTTTGCCACATGGCATGAGAACACTTCATGTCCTAACTTGGCATATTTCGCCAAGGTTCCGCCGCAGCCGATTTCAATGTCATCGGGATGACAACCAATTGCTAAAACTCTCATAACCTATTTCGCCATTTATATTGAAAATGGCAAAACCTCCTTTCAAAGTGTTGTTGTATGTTTAAGTTATCGATCAATGACAAAAGCACCGTATCGGAAAGCCGTTTCGACCAAGTTCCGGTCTTTGTCGGTAATCACTCCGGCTCGCCCGCGATACAAAGACAAAAGACGGTCCAATAAATCCTTCCGCTTCACATGAAAAACAAGGGGTTTATTCGAATATCCTTGATAGATATCAAAAGAACGACACACTTGCTCGATGTTTAAGCTCTCTCCTCCCCGAAACAAAATAACGTCGGTATCTTCATCCCTTGCGTCCATCGCCAAGGTCATCAAATCGAAAAGATCTCCTTTTTCGAAGGTGTCGTCTACATTCAATTCGGTAAAGCTGCATTTTTCAAAATTATCGATCTTTACAACGGAGCTTAAAGAGGCGATTTCGCAAGTTTCCGTATACACATTAACATACGGTTTTACGCCTTTAAATCTTTTCTTCAATTCCGCAACAAACGAAGGCGTGGTACCGCAGCATCCCCCGATTAAGGAAGCTCCGTAAGGAAGGAATTCCTCGCAAAGTCGGGCGAACTCCTCCGGGGATTGATCATAAACCGCCCGGCCGTGTTCGTAACAGGGAATTCCTGCATTGGGTTTTACGCTTAAAGGCCCTCCTGCTCGGTTCATTTCCTTTACGATATCAAGCATGTGACCGGGACCGAAGGAACAGTTGGTACCGACCAGGTCGCAGCCTAAGGATTTGAGAATTAATGCCGCGGTATACGGGGATGTTCCCATTAAGGTTCTTTTGTTTTCCTCAAAAGCGACGCTTGCTATCACCGGCATGTCTTTTTTTACGTCTTTTAATGCAAGAACGGCGATGCGCAATTCGGCAACGTCGGTAAAGGTTTCGAAATTAACCGCATCGACACCTCCCTCTACGAGAGGGATCATTTGTTCT
>JAAYHZ010000305.1 GCA_012744235.1 Clostridiaceae bacterium | reverse complement strand
GGATATATCGGTCCTTTTTTGTCTTGATCCGATAAACCTGCTTGGAAAATCCTTCTCGAATTTCTTCGATATCAAACTCGGATACTTGAAGCATATCTTGAATGGTCTCTTTCAACGGACGACTAATCATTCCCATTTCCCTATTTTATCGCTTTTATCATTGCCGTATGATGATCACCGGGTAAAAACCCGACAAGCTCCACGGTTTTAAATCCTCCTTTTCGGATAGCATCCAATTCGTGCTCCAAGGTTAACGGAGTGTCGAAGTGAACAAAAGCATCCTCTTCGATTCCGTCCCTGATACGGCGCCTTCTGCATTCGGAAAACGCCAGGTCTTCGATTGCTTGGGAGACGGCAATATAGTCGCATTCCAAAAAAATGCCGCCCGGCTTTAAACTATCGTAGATTTTCCGAAACAGCTTTTCCTTCTTTTCGGCCTTAAAATGATGCAGCGTTTCAAAAGCAACGACGGCATCAAAACGCTCTTTTCCAAGATCGCAGGAAAAATAATCTTCGCAGACAAGGACCGGATGCTTGTCCTTGTGCTTTTCATAGAGCCTTTGCAGCATCTCTTTTGACAAGTCCACACCCGTGACTTTTACATTCGGAAAGCGGGAATAGATGAAATCCAGCTCAAGGCCGGTTCCGCATCCGATGTCCAAAAGACTTTCCAAAGATTCCGGCAGCAAATCCGCCATCCACCTGTAATGCTCTTTCCAACGCGACATGTGTTCTTCATAGGTGTCAATACGAGCCTCAAAAAAACCCGCCATGGTTTCAAGCGGCTGATCATTTGTACTTTCCAGCCACGCCTTTAACTCTTGGTAATCTTTATCCATACATTAAGCCTTTCAAAAAGTCTCTCCTCTTTTACGCTAAACCCATTATACTCAAAGGTATCCGGTTTCGAAAAGCCTGCCTTCTTTAGCCTCGCTACCGTACCTGAAGCAGCATGGTAACCGGCATCAAGTCCTCCTCGATCTCATCGCATTCCGCTTGCCGGCTTTTTATATAGCTATCAAACAGCCAAGCTTTTTCAGGGAATTTCTTTTTTAGTTCATTCGCTCTTTTCTCGATGCTCTCCATCTGCATGTCGTTTATACCGGCCAATTCGTCATCGGTAGAAAGGATCTCGTCAATAAGCACAACTCCCCCATCCGCCAACAATCGAAGCCACTTATCTTTGGAAAGATATTTATCATCGGCTTCATTCTTACCGTAGGCATCGTCTATGATGATAAAGCCGCCTTCTTTTACCGTATTTTTAAGAAGGCTTATGGTTTCATACCAATCTCCCAAAACATTTCCGACGGCTCCGTATATGACGATATCGTAATCCTTTTCCTTCTTTACCGACTCGTTAATGTCTTGAACGATAAAATCGCATAGGCGATTGACGCCGAATTCCTTTGCCTTCGATACGGCAAAATCGATAAACTCGGGGATAATGTCGATTCCTTTTACTTTGCAACCAAGCTCCTTGGCGATATATACGCTTACCGCACCTTTGCCGCAGGCCAAATCAAGGACCTTCGTTTCTTTTGTTACAGCTATATTCTTTTTTATTAATCCCAACATATCCTTCGGCGAGGAACCTAACTCCCATAAATCTTGGAGCAAATACGGAATGTATGGAATCAACTCCACGGACTCGGCGGTCAAGGATTTCGCAATTTTTTCATCAAGCATACTCATGGCAACTCTCTCCCCTATTAAAATCCCCTATTCTCGGACCGGATGCTGCCGATAAATTAAATATATCATGAACTTTACCGATCGTAACATAATAAAAAAACCGCCTTAATCGTGTTTTCCTGTATAAATATATCGGAGAAGATTTTTTATACAGGCGGAAAGGAAAGACTAAGACGGTATAGGATAAAGTATACCGGAAAATATGCGTTTAGGATAGGTACAGAAAATCTATAATAATTCACTATAGCTTTTTCTTTTTTTCAATCCGTTCGTTTTCATTAACCGGATCTTTATGATGAAATTATAATATAATAGATAAGGTTTCTCGGATTGACAATATATAGAATAACAACGCTGACGAAAGCGATAAATGAAAAAGAAAGCGGAGTGTTCGTATTGAAAAGAATGATTCGGATATGTTGTGTACTGTTAACCGTGTTGATATTGTTATCATATGCATCTTGTTCATCATTGAACAAGGACAAACAAAAGGAAACCGATTCGATTTTTTAATCAATCACCTCATCAACCCCATCGCAAATTATAGAACCCATTCCTTGAGATCAATATCGGGAAATATCCGTCTTCTATCCTTATCCTCCTTCAAACAGAGGAAATATTGTTGATAATTTTACGATGCGAATGGAAGAAGTTAAAGAAATCGTTTCGCAAATGTCGTTAAAGTTTGAAAATCCGTTCATCGAACCGAAGCTTGCTCATGACTTTAGCCTTTGGGGTGAATTTATGGACGAATATCTTTTAGCTCAAGTTAAGGACAGCGGAATTACGGATCGATACCGAAATGAACAGATTATGAGAGAAACAATAAATAGTTTACGAGAAAACGATAGTGCTTTTGACGAGATTATTAAAAATCGGATCAATATATATGGTAAGTTTTATAGCGGAGACGTTAATGCAATAAACAATTTTTTACACACCAAAAACCCTGAGGACGGAAAATATATCATAGATCTCATTATGCAAAAATTGAGGAGGTAATTATCACCCGACTCTCCGGCATAAGGTAAGTACGGATAAGATCAAAGACCTTTCGTATTTCCGCTTGTTGTCTTAAAAAAATTTCATTTTTTTATTATTTCGTGTTGACAATCGCGAAAATAATATTTATACTTGTTACGTAAACGTTTACTTAAACCTTTACGAAAACATTTTCGGAAAGGACGGGTTGTGGAATGGAAGAAAAGAACGCTACTTTAAAAGACATAGCGCAGCGGGCAGGTACATCGGTTACAACGGTGTACAGGGTGTTGAATAACAAAGAAGGTGTGGGAGACGAGCTGCGTCAACGCATTTTGGATATATCAAAGGAATTAGGCTATACCGTCAATTACGCGGCCTCCTCTTTGAGTAAAAAGGCAACGAATATCCTGTTTGTTTTCCCAAAAAGAGACGAAACCTGGAAGTACTTCGCCGAATCGATTTACAACGGTTATCTTCAATACAAAGAAGAAATCAGCCGATTCAACATCACTTTTACCGAATACTTCTATGATTACAACACCGAGGCGTTGTCCTCCCTGCTGGAGAACATTTTTAACGATCGGAATATAAAGGTAGACGGCATGCTGATCTATCCGATACGTTCCCGATCCATTATAAACCTTTTAAACCGTTTTGCGGGAAAAGGCATTCCCATGGTACTGCTAGACAAGGATTTGTCGGATGTAGAAAGACTCACTTGCGTAAAGCCTAACGATGAGCTTTCCGGCAAATTATCCGGTGAGCTAATGAGCAAATGGGTGCACAAAACGGGCAAGGTCCTAATCGCGGACAACGATATTACGGTTCAGGAACCGGGTCTTAGTATCGATGAAAACAGCGGCGGTTTTGAAGAAACGATCCAAAGAAAACGAAGCGATTTGATAACGGAGAGAATTCAAATCTCATACAAAGACAACCTCCTTTACGACTATATGAAGGACCGATTGGAAAAGGACAAAAGTATCGTCGGCATTTATTGTACATCGGCACGAAACACCGTTCCCGTGGCAAAAGCCGTTTATGAGCTGAATTTGCAAGAGAAAATAACGGTAATCGGAAGCGAAGTCTTTGATGAAAACATAAAAATGCTTCAAAGCGGAGTTATCGATGCCCTTATCTACAAAAATCCGTTTCGAATCGGTTATGAATCGTTAAAGATATTGTTTAACCACGTACTAAAAGGCGATGAAGTTAAAAAGCGGTACAACATTACTCCTAAGATCATACTCGAAAGCAATGCCCAATTCTTAGCCGATTCATATTAACTTGAAAACCAATAACAATCATGTTTTAAAAGCCCCTATTCTCCGAAGCCCGGAGTGAACATTAAATATTTCATACGGATACTGCCGTAAGTGCGTGCCACCCTCATCCCCCTATGTTTAACCGGATCGGACATGTAAAGCGTCAACCGAAACCAATTTGAAATACGGCGCAGCACAACAGCGGAGAAAATAGCAAACCGGTTACGGCTGCGCCTCCTTTTTAAGGAGCATGAACGATGATTGCATCAAATGATCCTCCTATAGTTGCATTTTACCTTACGCACCGGCGGCAGATCCGATGAACATTTCAAATCAAGCGGAATCCTTACGGGAACGACAAAGCAAGAAAGCTTGTCTTACTAAAAACAATAAATAATACGAGGAGTAAAAAAATGAAAAGTTCAGAAGCGGCATATGTGAATAGCGTTCGAAATGCCGAATCCTTCGGTATCAAGGATAAGGTCGGATACTTTTTAGGAGACCTTGGATTTAACAGTTTACAAGTACTTGTAAACACCTACTTAATGTTATTCTGCGTCAATATTATTGGAATTGAAGCCATCCATTTCTCTATCATCATCTTTATCTGCAAGGCATTGGATGCCCTAAACGATACTTTCATCGGGCGTGTAGTGGACTTAAGGCCGGGATCCAAGCACGGAAAGTTCAAGCCCTTCATATGGTGGTTTGCCATACCCTATGCCATCTCCACCATTATACTGTTCGCCAACATCAGCGCGACACCTTATTGGTTCAAGATCGTCTACTGTGTAGGAATATACTTCATTTGGGGTGTTGTCGGAACCTTTATCAACGTTCCCTACGGCGCCATGGTCAATTCCATGACATCCAACCAAATGGAAAGAACGGAGCTTTCCAATGCCCGTAGCGTAGGCTCCTTAGGCGCCAACATTATCACCACCACCATTGCTCCTTTAATCCTTTTTGACGCCATGAACAACCCCGTGGCGGGAAGGTTTATTCACTTGGCATTAATTCTTTCGGTATTTACCGTTGTATGTTTAGCCATGACCCATAAGCTCTGCCGAGAAAGAATCGTAGTGTCCATATCCAAAGAAAATGCGGAAGAAAAAGAAAAGATCGATTACCTGAAAGTGATAAAGACCTTTGCAAAGAACAGACCCATGATCGCCGTTGTGGTCGCTTACATAGTCGCTAAATTCTTCTTGCAAACAACAGGTCTTACAAACCAATACGTATTCATGACCTACTTCCAAGATACCGGAAAATTGGCAGCTATCGTTCTGGGTACCTTGGTTCCCATGGTTTTGGCCATGATTTGCTTAAAACCCTTGGTGAAGCTCTTCGGCAAGAAAAAGATGATCACCGTCCCCTTTGTTATAGCGGCAATCCTCTATGCCGTACTGGCCATATTCCCGGTTTCAGCCGGTGCATGGATCATCATTCAATTGGTAGCCTCCTTCTTTACCGGATTCTTCAGCCTGTTGGTATGGTCCTTAATAGCCGATGCCGTTGACTACCAAGCCTATTTGTCGGGAGCCCGAAACGACGGTACCGTATATGCAACCATCACATTCCTCGTATTCTTCATCTCCAGCTTGAGCACCTCCTTGATCGCGGTACTGCTCGATGCGGTAGGGTACGATGCAAGCTTAGGCTCCATGCAGGCCGCAAACGTTGCCAACAACATTAAAACAATGGCAGGCATTCTTCCTACTATAGGATGCATACTCATCTTCATTTGCTTCTTCGTCATCTACAATATGAACGATGAGAAGATGAAAGAAATCAGTGCGTATGTAAACAAGCAAAGCGAAAAATTGGAAGAAAGCTTTGACAAATAACTCATAACTCATTACTACCTGATCCGCCGGTCTTAAAGAACCCCTTGTACTCAATGACCGGCGGATCCGTTTCAAAGAAAGGTTAAGAAAATGAAAGATAATAAAACCGTAAAAAAAGAAGTCACCCTATTGAAAGATCGTACTTGGCTTATCAGCGACTATTATTTGGACAATTATTTCCTTATTGCAGGCGATAGCAAGGCGGCACTGATCGATACCGGATGCGGTATCGGGAATGTTCTTGATGAAGTTAGAGAGATTACGGATTTTCCGATCGAAGTCTTTCTTACCCACGGGCATTTGGATCACTGCGGCGGTATGTTTTCATTGGACAGATGCCATATGCACCCCGCCGACGAAGCGATTGCCCGGGAACATTATTACAAAGCGGAAATGATTAAATGGTACATAGAAACCCGTGTTCCGGTTCGATTTCCGGGAGAAGGCCATGCCGAAATGTTAAAGGCCATGGTATCGGACCAAAAACATCCTTTCTTTCGCTATATACCCTTAAAAGACGGCGATACTTGGGATTTAGGAGGACGCATTCTCGAAGCCATACATACACCCGGACACTCCCTTGGGTCCGTATGCTATTTGGACAAGAGCGGCCGCATACTCTTTAGCGGAGATACGGTGAATAGGGGAATCATTATCATTGACAAGCCGGAGGGTACGGAAAAAGACCTTGCAAATTACAGAGACAGTATCGAAAAAATATGGGCTCGAAAGGACGAGTTCGATCACCTTGCCATCGGTCACGACGGAGGACTTAT
>JAAYHZ010000304.1 GCA_012744235.1 Clostridiaceae bacterium | reverse complement strand
TTCCGAATGCCACCGCCAAGGCGTCCACATCGGTTCGATTCACGAATTCGTATGCTTGGTCGGGACGGGTATAAAAAGATTCGTCTCCCGCCGTGGAATCGTCTTCGTCACCGTCGGCACCGGCGCTTTTCGGACGAACCACATGCCCCAATTCCGCTTCTACGGAAACATCCAATGCTCGGGCAATTCGAACCACCTCTTTCGTGTTCTCCGCATTTTGTTCAAAAGGAAGATCCGATCCGTCATACATGACGGCGTTAAATCCCAAATGCATGGCTTTCACGATAGCCGAAAAGCTTTTTCCGTGGTCCAAAAGCAAAGCAACGGGCACCTTCGCCATACGAGCCTCGTTAACCAGAATCGGAGCAATTTTCTCGAGGGGGGTATATTTAAAATGCACTTCCGCATGGCACAGGATTACCGGCGCTTGCAGTTCTTCCGCCGCTTCCAAAACCCCTCTTGTCATGTCCAGGTTCACCGCATTAAAACACCCTACGGCGTAATTACGTTTTCGGGCGTCCTCCAGTATTTCCTTCATGCTTACTAAAGCCATACGCTGTCTCCTTATTTATAGATTTCCTTCATGGCCCGGTAAATTCTTTTGTATTTCACGAATTGTTCTTGATAATATTCGCTGACCTTCGGATCCGGGTAATAAACCTTCTTAACCTTGACGACCTTGTCAATACCGTCTTCGATACTGTCGTAAATTCCGCAAGCAACCCCGGCCAAAATCGCTACACCGGCGGTACCGGCTTCGGTTACGTTTAAGGTTTCGATAATGGAATTCATCATGCTTGCCTTAAGATGTAAATAGCTGTCGGACTTGGCCAGCCCTCCTACCGCTCTCAAGTGATCGGTCTTTATTCCTTCTTGGTTCAAAATCTCCGCATTTACCATAATCTCATAGGTGATACCTTCCAATAAGGCTTTCACGAATTTATCCTTGGTGGTATCCAAGGTAACTCCCAAAATGGCACCCTTCGATTCGCTGTCCATGTAGGGAGTAGCGGATCCCGAAAAATGAGGCAGTACAAACATACCGGAAGGCTCCGGATAGGCGATATCCATAATGTAGTCGTAGGCGTTTATACCGATGCTTTCCGCGTATTCTTTCTCCTGTTGTCCGAACGTATCGCGGTACCAGCGAACCACGCTTCCGCTTGTCAGCGTGAAAGCGTACGTCACATAAAGGTTATCCAATACGTGGGGAACCAACACGAAATTATTCTTTACCATTCCGGGCGTTATGATGGGAGAATCAAAGGCGGGAGTAATACATTCTACGGTTCCCAGCCCGTCCACCGCCAGCCCGGCCTTGTTGACACCGGCACCCAAAGCAACGCAAGGTTGGTCGTGACCTCCGGCTACCAAAAGGATATCATCGGATAACCCGAGCTCCGCAGCAACCTTCGGGCATATTTTCCCTAATACCGTTCCCGATTTTACGGGCTGAGGGAAGAAGCTGCGGTCAAGTCCGGCACATTCGATTATTTCGTCGCTCCATTTTTTATTGATGACATCGAAAGCCATGCTTCTTGCCGCTAAAGAGTAGGTACAGAAAGGTTCGGCACCTAACATATACAGTATATAGTCGCCGACAAACAAGATTTTACGGATTTTGTTATACAAATCCGGCCGGTGATCCTTGATCCACATTAATTTCGGCAGCGAATAGATGGATTGCGGGCTTGTTCCCGCCGTTTTATACATATCAAATCCCAACGAATCTCGGGAAAAGCGATCCAAATATTCTTTTCCTCTCGGATCGATGTACAGAATAGGGTTGTTTAAAGGCTCTCCTTTTTCATCGACGGCAACAAACCCTTCTCCGAAGGAAGAAGTGCATATCGCTTTGATACCGCCTTTTTGGATTCCTTCCGCTGCAAATCGGATTGCGTTTTTCACTTCGTTTCTTATGCTTTCGACGGGTATTTCGCCGTACCCTTCTTTGGTAATGACGGTTGCGTATTCCCTGTACGAGCTTCCTACCACATTTCCGTACGCATCCACAATGGTGGCTTTGCATCCGGTGCTGCCTACGTCAATGCCCATTAAATACATAGTATCACTCTCCATCGAATTATTTTTCACTTGATTTTACGTATCTTTATATTGCACTTGGCTTGGTCGCATTCGCTGTCGTCGAATATATACTCATAGCCTAAAGGCTCCAACACTCTTCTGTACAGCACATCGCAATGCTCGCAGTAGTCACGATAGGGTTCCATGTAGCCGAGATTCAATAGCATTCCTTTCGAAGGACATGCATGCATGACAATGGTAAATTCTCCGTTTTCTTCGTCCAATGTCATGGTAAAATCGGCAGCTTCTTCATTCAGGGAACGGGACCAATAATTCCAGCATCCTCGAATGCCGGCTTCTTCCACGCACTTTTTCAGGCTGTCCTTCAAATATTCATCGGATATGGTTTCCCAAAATTCAAGCACCTTTTTCTTGCCGTCTCTTTGTTCCAAATACTTAAACAGTTCGCTGTAAGCCGGTATGAATTCCGTACAGGATATCATATCTTATCCCTCCTGTAAAATTTTAATATGCTTTTTCCGGTTATACGATCGTACTCAACACATTCGAAAGCAAAGGGCGTTCCTTCGCAAACGGTTTCATACACGGTAAGCGTCGTGTATTCGTAATACGGCGAAGGAGCTACGTTCATCTCCCTTAAATGCTTTAAAGCGGGACATTCATCGATCTTAACGATCATGCAATCTTCCTCGTACTCGATGGTACAAGGGGCTTTTTCCGCTTCATAGATTTTTTGAAAGTAATCCTTCAAAACCTTTAACCCCTCTTTTTTTAACCCTTCCGTCAAAGGAGCATGATATTTTTTTGTGAAAGTTTTTAAATAATCGATTACGCCTTCTTTACCGTAGTTCTTCCGCAAAAATTCCAATCCGATATTCATGGATGCATGAAAGTCCTTGTGCAGATACTCGTTGTCGGAAGCCGTTCTTCGCATAATCTCCTTCGCCATAATCCCTCACTCCATTTTTTAATATATTTATTTATTTAAAATACGCAACACCGGATTCAAATATCGGTACATCCTTGTTGCCCGGTACATTGATACACAAATCCTTACCGATTCTCTCCGGATGCGTCATGATACCTAAAATCCTGCCGTTCGGTGAAGTTATGCCTTCGATTCCTCCTACAGCCCCTCCGGGGTTGTATTCCGGATCGTCGGAAACTTGACCGGACAAATCCGCATATGCCGTTGCAATTTGGCCGTTTTTCATCATTTCCGAAAGATCCTTTTCCGAAGCGACAAAACGTCCTTCCGAAGCCGAGTAAACGGAAGTATAAATATCTCCTATGCTGCATTTTAAGAACCAGGGAGACATGACGGATATCACCTTCGTTTGTACGATGCAGGATGCATGTCTTCCGCAAGAATTCTTAGCCAGAACAGGAGAATCCTCTTTCATCTCCCTTATTTCCCCGTACGGCAAAAGTCCCGATTTTAAGAGACCTTGGAATCCGTTTCCGATCCCTAAAACCAATCCGTCTCTGTTTTCCAACAAGTCCTTCACGGCTTCTTCGATATACGGGTTCCTTAAAAGGATCGCCATGAATTTACCCGCTCCGTCCGGTTCGTCCCCGGCGGTTGCGCCGCCCGGCAGCGTCAGGATTTGGCACCGTTTAATGGCTTGAACCGTATCTTCGATACTGTTCTTTATGTCATCGGCGGTTAAAGAGCGGAACACAAGCTCGAACACCGATGCTCCCGCTTTTTCAAATGCTTTTCTTACGTCGTATTCGCCGTTGGTTCCGGGAAGTACGGGCAGAAAAACCTTCGGCTTTGACGCTTTGATCTTCGAAGCCGTGCCTTTTCTTTCATTATACCCTTTTAATGACAGTTTGGAATATTCCGAATCCGTCTTTTTGAAAGTTTCTTTCCTTGTGGGGAATACGGGCTCTAATGTGCTTTCCCAAGCCTTCAATGCTTCTTCCAAGGATAACTTTTTGTCTTTATAATAAATACAAGGCTCATCAACGACGGTACCGATCTTGACGACTTCCGTATCCGACGGGAAGACCATGTCGGATTCCGCTTCGAGCAACAGCGACCCGATATCCGGAGCAAACAGCAGCCTTTCTTCTGTCGTGTCTTCAATACGGACACCTAAGCGGTTGCCGAAAGCCGTTCTTGCAACGGTTTCAAGAACACCCGCTCCTTTGACCACCGCAGCAGAGATAATGCCTTCCTTAACGGAAGCGATGGCATCCCAAGTTTTTGCCAAAGCTTCGTAATCCGGTACCCCGGTATGGTCCTTCTTTGTTCTTACCCAATATAAAATGCTGCCGGCCTTCTTCAATTCGCTTGAACGAATACGATTGCAATCGGCCGTGCAAACGGCAAAGGACACTAATGTAGGAGGTACGTTTCGGTCCATAAAGGATCCGGACATACTGTCTTTACCGCCGACGGAGGGTATCCCCAATGCGATTTGGGCTTCAAAAGCGCCCAACAAGGCGGAGAAGGGCTTGCCCCACTTTATAGGGTCTTTCATCAGCTTTTCAAAATATTCTTGGAAGCTCAATCGGGTTTTTCTCCAGTCGCATCCTAACGCAACCATTTTGGCCAAAGATTCGACCACCGCATAAGCCGCACCGTGGTACGGACTCCATTCGCCGATAAAGGGGTCGTATCCGTAGGTCATCACCGTGCAGGTATTCGTGTCTCCATCGAGAACCGGCAATTTGGCAGCCATTCCTTCTTGAGGCGTCAAGCCGTATTTGCCTCCTAACGGCGCCAATACGGTAGCCGCTCCTACGGTAGAATCGAACATTTCGATCAAGCCTTTACGAGAACAGGTATTCAAAGATGCCAATACATCCTTCAGATCATTGAAACTCGCTTTCTTTTCTTTGAAATAGCTGTCTTTAACGGGTTCCGCAACATGGACCGTTGTTTTTTGCCCCGTACCGTTGGTGGCAATAAAATCGCGAGAAAGATCCACAATGGTTTGACCCTTCCAGAACATTCTCATGCGGTTAAGATCCGTAACATGTGCCACGACTACCGCTTCCAGATTTTCAGCGTACGCCGCTTGAATAAAGGCTTCCGCGTCCTTTTCGCTGACAACCACGGCCATCCGCTCTTGGGATTCGGACAAAGCAAGCTCGGTTCCGTCCATTCCTTCGTACTTGGGAGGAACCTTGTCTAAGAATATATCCAAGCCGTCGGCCAATTCACCGATGGCAACGGACACCCCTCCCGCACCGAAATCATTGCATTTGATAATCATGCGGGAGATTTTTTCGTCGCGAAACAGCCGCAGGATATTGCGCTCAATGAGAGGATTTCCTTTTTGAACTTCGGCTCCCGCCGAGGCAAAGCTTTCTTCATCGTGTTCTTTGGAAGAACCGGTGGCTCCGCCGATACCGTCACGTCCCGTACGCCCTCCTAAGTAAATCACCACATCCCCTTTTTCCGGCCTTCTTCTTACCACATTCTTCGCCGGCGCCGCACTGATGACGGCACCTAGCTCCATCCTCTTGGCCGTAAAACCGGGATGATACCATTCGTTTAAATATCCGGAGGATATTCCGATTTGATTGCCGTAAGAGCTGTATCCCTTGGCCGCCGTTGTGGTGATTTTGTACTGAGGCAGTTTTCCGGGCAGCGTATCATCAAACTTTTGGAAAGGATCCGATGCTCCCGTTATCCTCATGGCTTGGTATACGTAAGATCTTCCGGACAAGGGATCTCGAATGGCTCCGCCTAAACAGGTGGATGCCCCGCCGAAAGGCTCGAACTCGGTGGGATGGTTGTGGGTTTCGTTTTTAAACATCACAAGCCATTCTTCTTTTTGGCCGTTTACATCGGCTTCGACTCGAATACTGCAGGCATTAACCTCTTCGGATACCTCTAAATCCTCTAGCAAACCGTTTTGTCTGAGGTATTTCATGCCGATGACGGCAAGATCCATCAGGCATAGGTCCTTCTTCTTTTCTTTATAAACGACATTTCGTATATTCAGATACTTTTCATACGATTCCTTGATTCGTTCCGAAACGACTCCGTCGTCAAAAGTAACGGATTCGATGACGGTGTTGAAGGTTGTATGACGGCAATGGTCCGACCAGTATGTATCCAGCACTTTGATTTCCGTAATTGACGGATCTCTTTTCTCCGTATCGCGAAAATAGGCTTGTACAAACAATAGATCCTCAAGCGTCATGACCAAGACGTTCTTTGTCAGATATTCTTCCAATTGTTCCTTTGTCATCGATAAGAAGCCTTCCACTTTTTCCACCTTATCCGGCACAAGATAACGGTTCTTTAAGGTGTCGGGCAGGTCCATGGAAGCAATTCTTGCATCCAAAGGATTCACAATGTGGGACTTTATCTTATCAAACTCGTCTTCCGAAATGTCTCCGTAGAAAAGATAAATCTTAGCGGCTTCCACGCAAGGCCCGTCTTGTCCGCTCAGTAGCCGCAAGCATTGAACGGCGTAGTCTTCTCTTTGGTCGTATTGACCGTCCAAATATTCAACGGGAAGATATCTTTTCGCTTTTTTCAATTCATCCTCGATATCGAAAAATACAAGATCCGTTCCGGGATCGGAAAAGATCGTTTTTACGGCTTCTCGGAACGTCGCCTCATCCGTGTTTTCCACATCATATCGGTTGACGATAGCCAATTCCTTTAAACCCGGCAAGCCGAATAAAAACTTCAATTCCCGAAGAAGAGTTTGAGAATCCGTATCAAACCCTTCTCTTTTTTTCACATAAACCCTTTTAACTTTTTCCATCGCATAACCCTTTCTAAACAAAAATTTATCGAATAAATTGCAATACCTAAGATGCTTTGAAAGCGTCCACGGTTAGCACAATCTCTTTTTAAATCATAACTCTTTTTTTCGGATGCTTTTTGAATGGTCCTTTGACCTTTTTTCGTATCCTTTGCGGACCGTTTATTCGAAATCCTTTTTATTCAAAGGCTTATCGCTTTGCAATATCAATATTAGCAAAAATTTCTTGTATCATCATTATAGCATGATTTCCTATTTTAAAACAGCAGATAAAAAAATGAAAGACGATTGCTCGTCTTTGTCATTTAAAACTGCAAACGGGCGGTATTCACCCGCCCGTTGGTCGTCGCTTTACTCCTTATGATTCAGGTTGATTCCTTTTTCTTCGTAGGTTTTTTTCTTGATTATGTTTCTTTGAATTTTACCGCTGATGGTCTTCGGCAACTCATCGACAAACTCGATGATTCTCGGATATTTGTAGGGTGCCGTAATACTTTTTACATGCTCCTGCAG
>JAAYHZ010000303.1 GCA_012744235.1 Clostridiaceae bacterium | reverse complement strand
CCTATACGGGGGACGTGCTCACGGGAGGCAATATTCTTGCCACCTTTGTTAACGACGTGAATCGGGACGGGCACGGCAACGAATCGGCGCCTGGCTACAATATGCTGTGGCTCGGCCAATACATCGACGTTGCCAATGTCTTGGACAGCTACGAATTGTATCCCGCTGCGGACCTGTACGAAAACCCCAAATTCCGAAAGATGTTTTTTGCCATGATTCCCTTGATGCTGACGGACCGCTACAGCGCTCTTATCGGGGATTCCGGGTCCACGGGAAATCCTACGAAATACATCAATTTGGACCAAACCGTATTGGCTTACGAAAGGTACAAGGACCCGCTTTTGGCTCAGGTCATCTATTTTTTGAACAACAATTCCACGGAAGGAATCCACGGCAATATCTTTTCCGAAAATCCGGACCAAGTGGCGGAGGATATCCGAAAGGTCATTGAGGAAATCGGGCCTTTGCATTTAACGAGCGACAATTTAACCGGATACGGCTTGTCGGTGTTAAGGGACGGATACAACATCACCTACGAAATCGGAATTCCGTATCTTTTCCCGAAATTAAGCCATACCGCAACGAGAGAAGCCACAGATTTCATGGGCAATAGGGTGGAATTTGAAGCAAAAGAGATAAATGACTCCATAAGCTTCGACTTTACCGTGCTTGAATCCGGTACGTATTTGTTAGAGCTGATATTCCAAAGGACGGGTTTTTCCGGCATTTACAACGTATATTTAGACGGGAAGAAAATCGACCGTATCGACTTTTACGGGAACGGAACCGAAACGAAAGACTTGGAAGAGCTTTTCCTGGAGAAGGGCACTCATACCATAGAATTTGTTTGTACGGGCCAAAACCCCGAAGCCAAAGGCTTGAATATGGCCGTAAACAAGCTGGTTCTTTACGATCCGGATATGCAGACCATGAAGGATATCGCCGATTTGGGAGACACCCAAAAAGCGTTATGGATGTACTACGGCGTAACGAGCGGCCACGGTCATGCGGATACCTTGAATATCGGGATCAATGCCTTCGGCTTGGATTTGACTCCGGAATTAGGCTATCCGGAATACGCGGACAATTCTCCTCACCGAATGGAATGGGTCAGCAACACCATAAGCCACAACACGGTAACGGTGGATCGCACGATCCAAGATCGAAAAAACAAGACGGAGGTACCCCTACATTTCGGGGACGGTGCCTATGTAAAGCTGACCGACGTGGACGCTCCCTATGCTTACGGCACCAAAGGCGTTGATTACCGCCGCACCGTTGCCATGATCAAGCTTAACGACGAGGATTTTTATGTGGCGGACTTTTTCCGAGTAAAAGGAGGATCCGAGCATCATTACAGCTTCCACGGCGCCGAAGGGACCGTGGAAACGGAAGGCTTGAATTTAACGCCTCAGACGGATTTTGCCGGAAAATATATCGGAACCTATGGAGGAGAGAACACGGAATTCGGCATCCGGCCGCCGCAGGATACGACAAACAGCGGATTTCACTGGCTGATCAACGTAAGAAAGGACGAAGAGCCCGAAGACGTTTTCAGCGTGGATTGGCATGTTAAGGACACATGGAATGCCTTGGGGAAGGGAAAGAAAACCGATATCCATATCCGCTTGACCATGCTGTCGAAAGTCGACGATGCAACCGTTGCAACCGGGATACCTCCGAGAAACAAGCCGGGTAACCCGAAGGAATTGGAATACTTGATCGCAAGAAGGAGCGGAAACGATTTGGACAGCTTGTTTGTTTCCGTTATCGAGCCCTACAAGGGGGAAAGAAACGTTGAAAAAATCGAAAGAGCGGAGATTGTTGTAAACGGAAAGGTATACGAAGGAAATGACGCCGCATGCGTGAAAACGGTCTTTCCGGACGGACGAATCGATTACATCGTCTACTGCACGAACCCGGATTTGGAAATTACGGTGGACGGCAAAATCACCTTTAAAGGCTTCTTCGGGGTGTACTCCGAAAGAGACGGCATTCCCTTTTATACCTACACCCATGAAGGGTCCTTCAAGGGCTTCGGAGAAGAAAAGCCCGTACGGTATACCGGGAAAATTATGGACTTTACAAGGGAGATCTCCGTAGAGAACCGAATTACCGTGGCCTTTGACCAAAATGTGGACCTTGCCGAGCTTACGGGACGATATATCCGGATTAAAAACACGAGGCCGACCAACGCCGTCTACAAAATCTACGGTGCCGTAAGAAAAGGAGCCTATGTCCAATTGGATATCGGAGACGTGACGACGGTGGAACGCTTGGCGGATGTCAATGACTTTTCCAAAGGCTATATATATTACATGGAAGAAGGGCAGGAGTTTACAATTCCCTTGGAGAATGAGAATATATATAAAGTAGGGGAGCCGGAGGCGAAGGTTTTCGATAAGCGGCTGTTGGTATCGCAAAAGACGCCCATATATTTGAATGCCTTCTACGAAACCGGAGCGCCCTTTACCGAAACGGACGGACATATTGAGATTATAAGTCGTAATCCTTCCGCCGTCGTCATCGAAAACGGAATGATTACGGCTTTACGAAACGGCAAAACCGAAATCTATGTGAAGCTGAGAAGAAACAACGAGGTTCTACGGTCGGAACCTTTGACGATTACGGTCATGATTCCGAAAGCAAGGAATGCGAAACCCGTATATGCAAATTCTAAGACCTATGAGCCTATGTAATCGGCAGGAAAAGAAACAAAGCAAGGAGGGATGACGTTCATGTTGAAGAAATACGGCGAAATATTTACCGTGATTTTGGCCATGATCCTTCTTATGTTTTTCTTGTGCTCCTGTGGCCCTAAAGGAAGCGAAACAATCGCCCAAACCTCGGAGGAGGAATCCGCGACGGAATCGACGGAAACGGAAAACACCGAGAATTACGGTGACGTTCCGGAAGAGTCCGGAATCGACGGTGAAACGCAAGAAGAGCCCTTCGAAGAGGAGGAAGAGGAAGAAACGGAGGAAGAACAAGAAGAAGAGGAAGAGCATCCGTACCCTGAGTTTTTTGAAATTCGTTTGCTGACCGGATTAGGCGCCCGCTATTTCGAAGGAGCTTGGGACGAACTTCTCATTGAAGAAAAGTACAACGTGGATTTAAAGGTGTGGAACATCAACAACAACGATGAAATCGGCCTTACCAAAATGCTGGCGGCGGGAGAGTACCCGGACGTAGGCTTGCTGCCGGGATGTCCCTTGACCCCGAAGGAGCTCCATGACGAAGGATACATCCGTACCGTACCTTTGAGTATCATCAGCGAGCATTTTCCCTTTTACTATGACAAAATGTACCAAAACAGTCCTTGGGGTCCGCTTTACAATCGGGTAGGGAACTCCGAGGCATATTACGGCTTGTCCGTTATTGACAATTCCTATTTGTTGCCCTCGAGGGTACCCTTGGTACGATTGGATTGGCTGGAGAACACGGGGCACGGAATCTCCGAAGAGTTTTTAACCCCCCTTATCCTTACGAACGAGCCCGAGACGGAAGGTACCGCGAGGCTATATATAACCAACGCATATCCCGAATACATCGAATGGAATGAAATTTTTAAGGCCTTTGCCGTGGAAGATCCGGATTTAAACGGAATAAACGACACGATTGCCGCCTATGTTTGGCCTTTTAACGAAAGAAATCTTTATGCGGATCTTTTCACGGGACAATTCGGCATCATTGCTTCCGACGACCAATTCTTGTACAGGGACTTTGTCACGGGGGATGTTGTACCCTATTTCGCCCACTCCTCCTACAAAGAGTACATGCGTTGGATGACGGACATGCGAAAGCTAGGGTATGTAAAGACGGGACCGACTCCGGCAGACGAAAGAGCGCTTCAATCCCTTTGGGCGGGCGGAAAAGTCGGAATTATGAGTATCGGTTTATCTTCCATTCTTTCGCCTGCGGATGAAGAAAACGCTTTTGCGCCTTGGAAGGGTTCCGATGATACGGCCGTATATGTCATCTTTCCGGCCATAAAGGGTCCCGAAAGAGAATTCGGAACCAAAAGACTTACGTTAGAGGCCATGAGCGAGGAGAAGGGAAAGGTCTTTACCTTCGGAAGCGAGGTTTCCGATGAAAAATTGATCCGTATATTTACCATCTGGAACGATTGTTTTTCGGATCCTTATTCCGAATTTTCCTACACTCTTTCCTCGGGTATCGAAGGGATTCATTACGTTTGGTCCGATGTGCCGTTTAAAAGCCCCAAAATCACCGTTCCCGAAGACAAGGTGCCGAATCGTTATAAAATGGGAGGGTTTTGGCTCGGGAATTATTTCGGTGTCGAAGACTATTTCGAATACCCCGGAAAAAGAGATCTTCTGTTCTTTATATACAAAAGCAAGTGGACGAAAAAGTATACCGTCGAGCCCTATAAAATTATAAATCCCCGACAGATGGGAGCCTTGTACGAAAAATATCTTGCGGACTACGATGCGGTAAAAGAAGCCGTCGAAGAAAAGGTACGAGCGTTTGAAAAGCGGGTTTGGAATTACGAAATAAAAGACTTCAATGCCGCATGGGATACCTATATGGCGGAATTGTACGAAGCGGGGTTAGGAAGCATCGTTGAAAAATACTACAACAGCTTGGAGTTTCCTTCCTACACCTTGCCGGACTTCAACAGCACCATAAGGTCCTTCAAGGGCTTAAAGTAGGATGAAAAAAGGCCGGAAGCTTGTTTTCCGGCCTTTAAAATTTCCCGTTTGTTATCTTGTTTTATGACGACGCATCCGGCAGCAATTTGTTGCCCGGTTCATTAAATATCCGCATAAATTCATCGCCGGATAGGGTTTCCTTATCCAAAAGCTCTTTGGCCAATTCGTGGAGCTTTCCTTTATACTCTTCCATGATGTCCAAAGCCCTTTGGTAGCATTCCCTCAATATGTTTAATACGGTTTGGTCCACTTTCGAAGCCGTTTCGGAGGACACCAAAAGGGTGGTTTCTTCTCCTAAGTAGGGGTTGTTTACCGTTTCTAAAGCCATCATTCCGAACTCCTCGCTCATTCCGAATCGGGTTACCATGGCGCGAGCTAATTTGGTGGCCTGGGCGATATCGTTGGATGCGCCGGTGGTGATGCTGTTAAAGACCGACTGTTCCGCCGCTCGCCCTCCCATGTAGGTGGTGATTCGGCTCAAAGCCTGTTCCTTGCTCATTAAAATTTGCTCCCCTTCGTCCACCTGCAGCGTGTATCCTAACGCCCCGGAGGTTCTCGGAACGATGGTGATTTTGTGTATCGGTGCCGTATGGTCTTGTACGGCGGCTACCAATGCGTGCCCTACTTCGTGGTAGGCAATAATCAGTTTGTCTTTTTTACTGATAACCGCATTCTTTCTTTGGTAGCCGGCAATAACCGTTTCCACGGACTCTTCCAAATCCGATTGGTCCACGGCGGGCTTCCCCAATCGTACGGCTCGTAAGGCGGCTTCGTTTATGATGTTGGCCAAATCCGCTCCCGATGCACCGGAGGTGGCTCGGGCGATCAAGTTGAAGTCCACGTTTCCGTCCACTTTCACCTTTTGGGCATGAAGCTTTAAAATGGCTTCGCGGCCTTGCAGGTCCGGAAGCTCTAAAGGCACTCTTCGGTCGAAGCGGCCCGGCCTTAATAAGGCTTTGTCCAAAATTTCCGGTCGGTTTGTAGCGGCCAAGATGATAACCCCTTTGTCCGAGGAGAATCCGTCCATTTCGGTGAGCAGCTGGTTCAAGGTTTGCTCCCGTTCGTCGTTTCCGCCTAAACCGCCTGCGTTTCTGCTTTTTCCGATGGTGTCGATTTCGTCAATGAATACAATACAAGGGGCTTTTTCTTGGGCTTGCTTAAACAAATCTCGTACACGGGCGGCTCCCATTCCGACGAACATTTCCACGAATTCGGAGCCGGAAATGGAAAAGAAGGGAACGTTGGATTCTCCCGCTACCGCCTTCGCAAGAAGGGTTTTCCCGGTACCCGGAGGTCCTACCAACAAAACGCCTTTCGGTATTTTCGCACCTAGCTGCCTGTATTTATCCGGGTTGTGGAGAAAATCCACAATCTCCTTTAGCGCTTCCTTGGCTTCTTCTTGCCCCGCTACGTCAGCGAAGGTTTTCCCGGTTTGGGCTTCCACGTAAATTTTGGCGTTGCTCTTTCCTAAGGACATGTAGCCGCCCATTTTATTTTGCAGGGTGCGGAAGACGGCTTGGCCGATTAAAAAGACAATAAGAAAGGGCAAAACCCAAGTCAGCAGCAGGCTGACAAGGTAGGATTGGCGTTTCGGCAGTACCTTGTAAAAGTTTACGCCGGCTTCATACAGCTTGTTCGTCAAATCCGGCTCGTTCATGTTCCCGGTTTTATACAGGATTTGCTTGCCCTCGTATTCTTTTAGCAGGAAGCTGATTTCTTCGTCGGTTACGCTTACGTCCGAAATGTTACCCGCATAAAGCTCGTCCAAGAACGTGCCGTAGTCCACTTCCGCCTCCGGCATTTTGAACAATGCCGGTATGATGGACCAGTTTAATAGCATCAATACGACCAAGGATATGATGTAGTAATATATTAACGGTTTCTTCGGTGATTTCGATTCGTTCATGTATATAAATACTCCTTATTCTCAATATGTCGGATCGGTAAATGAAAAGATCTCCGTGATTATTATATATCACATTGTATATGAATTAAAGAAAAAGATAGGCGAGAACCCGTAAAAGAAGACGAAAAACGGATGAAAAATAGGTGAAAAGCGGGTGAATTGAAAACATACGGTAACCGATAGCACGAAAAAATCCGATAAAGTAAAATACTTGTAGATAAATTATTACTGTATAGTATAATTAAATTTGTACGGGATTCCCATAACGGACGAAAACTATCATAAAAGAGACATGGTAAGGAGGAGTAAGATGGAGGACTGCATCTTTTGTAAAATCGGAAGGCATGAAGCCCGTTCTTGGATGGTTGCCGAGTCGGAGCATGCCTGCGCCATCTTTGATATTAATCCCATGGGCAAATGGCATACCATGGTGATGCCGAAAAGACATTACGAAAATATATTCGACATTCCGTTAGAGGCTCTTAATGAAGTTATGGCCGTGCTAAAGTACGTTACGGATCTTTATCACAAGAAGCTAGGCATCGACGCGGTACAGATCATATCAAACAACGGGAAAGCCGCCCAACAGTCGGTTTTCCATGCTCATTGGCATATTGCGCCGAGACATCCGAATGACGGTCAAAATCTGTTGTGGAAGTTCTACCCCGAATTGGTCGATGAATTTCACGACATGTTAAAGGAGCTTGGCGTCGGGAAGTTTACGGATGCACCGATACGATGATTGTATAGGAGGAAATCGCCAATGAGCGACGGGTTTGCGGAAAATCCTACGAAACCGGAAAATAGCAAAGCATACGGAGGCCTTCATATCGTACGGATGGCACCGGGAGACCAAAGCATTTCTTTGGATTTTGAGTATTATGGAAGTGATCCTAGGGATGCCATAAAGGGTGAATACGAAATTTATGTAGAAATCGACGATCTTGAAAGTGGTAAAAAAATCGTTCATGCCATATTGCCGAAGGATGCATTCTGTTTTCAATATACGGATTTAAGAAACGGACGGGATTACAAGGTCGAGCTGAAAATGATCGATAAAAACAAGGGAGACATACGGGCAAGAAGTCCCGTTAGATTTTTCAGGTCGGGCTTTGTGCCGGGAGTCGTGATCAACTATATTCACCCCGAGGACTATACCTACAATATTTCCGGCCGATCCACCTGCAGCCCCTCCATTGTTAGACTCCCCGACGGCCGTCTTTTGGCGTCTCACGATATTTATTGGGGAAACGGCGGCCGGAATCTCAGTAAGGTGTTTGTATCGAAGGATAACGGGGAATCTTGGAAGTATCTATCCGATGTATCGCCTTGTTTTTGGGGAAAACTGTTTGTCCATAACGACAAGCTCTATATGTTAGGAACGAGTACGGAATACGGAGCGCTGCTGCTATTTTGCTCCGAGGACGGGGGAAAAACCTGGAGCGATCCTGCGACCCTGTTGGAAAGCGGAGGAGAAGATAAAGGCGGCCCTCACAAGGCGCCGATGCCGGTGGTACGGTATAACGGGCGATTGTGGACGGCCATCGACTACGGCGCTTGGAGTTTAGGCGGCCATGCCTCCGGCGTAGCCTCCGTTCCGGAGGATGCGGATATTATGAACGGAAAAAATTGGACCGTAACACCGTTTCTCCCCTACGATTCCGGGTGGCCGGGAACCGTTAAAGGCGGTAATCCGAGCTTGTTAGAGGGCAATGTGGTAATAACTCCCGAAGGGGAGCTTGTAAATATCTTGAGGTACAATACAAAAGGCGCAATACCGGACTACGGGAAGGCAATCATCTTAAAAATCGACAAGGACAATCCGGGAGCTCCGCTTCAATTCGGAAGGGTCATCGACTTTCCGGGGAACATGTCCAAGTTTACCGTACGGTTCGATGAGGTAAGCAAAAAATATTACGCTTTGGTGAACAGGGTAACAACAAAAAATGTATCCCAAAGAAATATTCTTACACTCACATCGTCTACCGATCTTTTACACTGGAAAATTGAAAGAGATTTGTTGAACTATGAGGACAACCGGTGGCCGGAAGATGACACCAAGGTAGGATTTCAATATCCGGATTGGATTTTTGACGGCGATGACATCTCGGCGGTTTCAAGAACGGCCATAAACGGTGCATACAATTATCATAACGCAAATCATCTTACCTTCCATCGGTTTCGAAATTTCAGGTAAAAATACTCCGTGGCTTCGATGGATCGAAGCCACGAAGAAAAGATATAAAACTTTAAGAGGAGAACTTTGAGAGGAAATCAAACGTGGCCATACGGGTAATTAAAGATTTGATGAAGAAAAACAATTGGAAAGTAAGGCAAGAAAAGCAACGAGCTTACGGGAAGCACAACGGGTATTACTTTACGGCGTATTGGAACAACTATCAAACAATTGTATCCGTATCGCTGCCGCACTTGGATGAAACGCAAAAGGTTCAAATTTTGGAGGACCTGAATCGGCACAAAGAGGAATTACGGATATCCGATGTAAGCTTAGACGACGGCGTATTAACCGCTACATTCAAGGAAGTGCTGCGATCACTGAAGTATGATGATATCATAAAATACTTGGATCATGCTTCGAAGCTTTTCATGGAATTAAAAATACCCGAAACCGGAAAGTGTTTTAAGTGCGGAAGAGAGGAGGATACGGAATCCGTCCTTTACAACGATATCCCCGTGAGCATCTGTCCTTACTGCTACGAGGAAGCAAAGAGTATCTCCAAGCAAAATGAAGAGGAGTACGCCAATACCAAAAAGAATTACATACCGGGCTTTGCAGGTGCGTTTATCGGAAGTATTATCGGCTCCATACCTTGGATCATCGCCTCCTATGCGGGATGGTTTGCAGCGATTTTCGGTTTTGTAATCGGCAAGGTTTCCTTGAAGGGCTATAAATTAACGGGCGGAAAGACGGGCAAGGCGACCTGGTGGATCATTATGGGATGTACCGTATTCGGTATTCTCTTTGCCGAGGTCGTAGCCTATACCATTGCCGTAATCAATTATTACGAAATTCCCTTTTCAATGAATATTATATATATCATTATATCGACACCGGAAATTTTAAGGGATATTGCTCCTAACTTTGCTATCGGGTTGATTATGGGGATCTTAGGCGTATCCTCGCTGTTTAAGGAAATACGACAAGAGTTTAATGCCGCCGTTTTGAGGGTGGAGAAGATATAAAAGGAAAGTTATAAGGTTAAAAAAGGGGAACCGGTCTTTTCAAGCCGTAAAAGGACCGGGTCCCTTTTTTCTTTTGAAAGCCCTAAGGAGTATCACCGTGCCAAGCCTTGCCAATGGCATTATTATGTTAACGAGGAGTGCTTTTTAAGTCTTGGACAATACAACGCAGCCGGTCCTTACGGCATCCAATGTATTCTTCTATAAACTCATCACACCGGAATTCAAGGATGTGGTAACGCCCAACGTGGATACCGTATATTGCACCGCTTGGTTGGATCTTACCAAAAGTCCCGTGGTTCTTCATGCCCCCGATACAAGCGACAGGCATTATGTCATGCAAATCATGGATGCCTATTCCAATACCTTTGCAAGCTTAGGGCGGCGTACTACGGGAGCAAAGTGAAATCGCCCACGAACATGGCTTGGCCGGTCGGACGCGTACTGTGTAAGGGTGAAGAGGATATGGACGAGGCTATAAGGATATTAAAGCAATTTACCCTCACGACCCTCGATGAAAGAAAATGCCCTTATTTATAAAGCCTGTATCCGGCTACGGGACAAGGACGTCGTATCACTTTTTCCAAGGTTTCTTGTAAAACTCTCATGATTATGTTAAAATTTACATATCGTTTAAATGTCCGGAATTCGGGCAAGGTGTAATGTGCATCCTTATTTTTCTTTTTTCGAAAGGGGGAACATCCGTTGTTAGGGGCAATTATCGGAGATATCGTAGGTTCTCGATTCGAAGGCAGCAATCACAAGGGTAAAGATTTTGAGCTTTTTGATGAAGAATGTCGGGCGACGGATGATAGCGTCATGACGTTAGCAATTGCAAAAGCCATTATGGAAACCGAGAAAATTATGAATTCCGAAGACGACGGTATGAATGACTATTATTCGTTGCTTGAAAAAATGACCGTCCGATGCATGCAGGAAATCGGCAGAAAATATCCCTATGTGGGTTACGGTTGGTGGTTCAGTTATTGGATTTTCAGCGATGATCCGAAGCCTTACAACAGCTTCGGAAACGGTGCGGCCATGAGGATAAGCCCGGTAGGTCATATCGCGATTACGGAAAGCGATGTAATAAAGCTCTCCGAAGTCGTAACCGCAGTGACCCATAACCATAAGGAGGGCATCAAGGGAGCGGAAGCCGTTGCCATGGCAATTTATATGGTGCGACACGGATATACAAAGGAAGAGATTCGACAGAGAATAGAGCGGGATTATTACCCTTTGGATTTTACAATAGAAGGTATCAAAGATACCTACCTGTTTGACGCTTCTTGCCAAAATACCGTCCCCCAAGCCATTGTAGCCTTTTTGGAATCCGTATCCTTTGAGGACGCCATTCGAAATGCCGTATCCATAGGCGGTGACAGCGATACCATCGCCGCCATCACGGGATCCATTGCCGAAGCATACTACACGGTTCCCGAGGATCTGAAGGAAAAAGCGCTTACCTATCTTGATGACGAGCTGTATTCGATTTATGATGAATGGGTGAGATTTATGGATGAAAAAAAGGAAGAAGGAAAATGCCGATGAAAGCTGCCGTTGCTTATTATTCCGGGCATCACGGGAATACAAAGAAGCTGCCGGATGCCATGAAGGAATGCGGGGACATAGAATTAATCGATGTAACCGAAAGAAAAGAGGCGGACTTATCCGGCTACGATCTTATCGGATTTGCATCCGGTACGTATTTCGGAAAATTCAGCGAAGCGGTTTTGGATTTTGCGAAAAAGAATCTACCGAACCAAAAAAGAGTTTTCCTTATAAACACCTACGGACTTAAAAGCGCATTAATCAATGATATGAAGCGGGTCATTGAGGAAAAATCCTGCCGATTGCTTGGAATGTACGGGTGCAGAGGCTTTGACACCTTTGGACCTTTAAAGCTTTTCGGCGGAATTGCGAAAGGACATCCCGATGAAAAGGATATAAAGGGTGCAGTCGAGTTTTTTACGAGGATTGTGCAAAGCTAGTATGAACGGAGGAAGATTATGATTTTTGTATGTTACCCGAAATGTACCACATGCCGGAAGGCCAAGCAATGGCTGGAGGCAAACAACATAGCCTATACGGAAAGAAATATAAAAGAGAATCATCCTAACATCGAGGAATTAAAGGAATGGCACGAAAAGAGCGGTCTTCCGCTGAAAAAATTTTTCAATACGAGCGGGCTTTTGTACAAGGAAATGAAGCTAAAGGAAAAGCTCCCGCATATGAGCGAGGAGGAGCAGTATAATCTTTTAGCTTCCGACGGCATGATTGTAAAGCGTCCCGTTCTTGTCAGTGATGAATTTGTTTTGGTAGGGTTTAACGAAGACGAATGGAAGGAAAAACTAAGCATCGAATAATTTATTTGTAAAGACAAAGCTTAACGAATACTTAAGAGGTTAAAAATCAGGGAAGCGAACCTCCGTATAGTATCGGACAATTTCTTCGGGTGTGTTTTTCATTCTGTTTGCTATCCACCACTTCACCGCTTCGGTAAAACTGCCGGTAAGATGATTTAGTACAAAATCGACGGGGATGTTTGCTTTTGTCTCCGGCAAATATTGAGAAAATAGCTCCGAAAGGTACTCTTTAAAAAACTTCAAAAACAATTCGCCGCTTTCGCAAGATAATATCGCCGCAATGTTTTTTTCGCTGTCCTTCAGATGGTAGAGTATATGTGTCAGCCTCGGTGCAATACTTTTGTTGTCCTTAGAAAAATCGTGCGTTTCTTCGGAATTGAGTTCTTCCGAAAAGACATGGTTAAAGATTTCGGTACACATGGCTTTGAGTAGCTCGTCTTTCGTTTCGAAATGTGCATAAAAAGTACTGCGGCCGATATTCGCCTCATCGACAATGTCCTGTACCGATATATGCGTATAACGTTTTTTCTCAAGCAGAGATCGAAACGCTTTAAAAATGGCGTCCCTTGTTCTTTGCTGTCTTCTGTCCATTGCAAAACCCCTTTCGTATTGAATAAAGTCGAGAAAATGTCCGGTAACATACAAGACAACGGTTTTGATTATTGCATGTTTCGACGAATGTAAAATACAATCATACCGAACATCATGTTCGATAACGTATAAATTGTATCATATGTTTATGAGTACCGGGAAGGAAGGGATTTGTATCATCAAGAAATGGAACGATTTTTTTGCAGGCTTGCCTATGACGATTGTGGGGGGAATATTTTTAGTCTTCAGTCTTTTTCTTATGCTTAAAAAGATCCATGTCCCCGTTGACCCGGCTTGGGTTTCCGTTATCATCTGTGGAATTCCTCTTCTGTACTTGGCCCTTTGGCGGGTTGTCCATAACAAGGGTATGCGAAAGATCTCCTCCGCGCTCTTGATTTCCATGGCTATGATTGCCGCCATCGCCATAGGCGATATTTTTGCTGCCGGAGAAGTCGCCTTTATTATGGCTATCGGTGCCATTTAGGAGGATAAAACCGCAGAGCGATCCAAAAAAGGCTTAAAAAAGCTTATTGGCTTGGCACCTCAAAAGGGACGTAGGATCCAAAACGGGCAAGTAGAAATGATCGACGCAAAAGACATAGAAACAGACGATATTTTGCGTATTCTTCCGGGAGAAACCATCCCCGTTGACGGAATCATTATCGACGGAAATACTTCCGTGGACCAAGCCGTTATGACAGGGGAATCCCTTCCTGTGGATAAGGAAGTCGGCGACAGCGTTTTTTGTGGGACCATAAACCGCTTCGGTGCCATCGATATAAAGGCAACGAGCCAAGGAGAGGACAGCTCGCTGCATAAGCTAATACGGATGGTCCAAGATTCGGAAAAAAAGCAAGCTCCCATACAACGTATCGCGGATAAATGGGCAACTTGGCTTGTACCGGTTGCATTGTTCATTGCCATCGTAACGTATTTTACAACGCAAGATATCGTCCGAGGTGTTACCGTACCGGTTGTGTTTTGTCCTTGCGCATTGGTTTTGGCAACACCTACCGCAATTATGGCGGCTATCGGCCAGGCCACTAAACACGGTATTATTATTAAATCCGGTGAGACTCTGGAAAAAATGGGCAAAACGGATACCGTCGCTTTTGATAAAACCGGCACGTTAACATACGGGAAGCCTGAGGTTAGCGACATTATATCTTTCGAGCCGGATATCCCGAAAGAAACCGTGCTGTCTTTACTTGCTTCGGCGGAGGTACGAAGCGAGCATCCGTTAGGGAAGGCAATTGTCGAATATGCCAAAAAGAAGAACATCCCGATCCCGGATGCGGAAGGATTTCGTATGGAAGCGGGAAGAGGGATTTACGCTTTTGTCTTAGGAAGAACTTTGCTATGCGGAAACGAGAAGTATTTAAAGGAAAACGGAATTGATATCCAAAAGAAGGTTACCGATATTCTTTCGGATTTACGGAACCAAGGAAAAGCTTCGATCCTTATCGCTGCGGACGGAAGGTGTATAGGCGCGGTAGGGTTATCCGACGTTTTACGCCCTACGGCAAAAGAAATGGTGGAAAAGCTTTGTAAAATGGATACCTCGGCCGTACTGCTTACCGGCGATAACCGAAGAACGGCAGAGTATTTCGCACGACAGGTAGGAATTGCCGTTGTGAAGGCGGAATTGCTGCCGGAAGAAAAAGTCCGGAACATCGTACAGCTGCAAAAGGAAGGCAGGACGGTTTGTATGATCGGAGATGGAGTCAACGATGCTCCCGCTTTAAAAACGGCTTCCGTAGGGGTAGCGATGGGAGCCATGGGCAGTGATATTGCCGTGGAAGCGGCGGATATCGCTCTTATGAGCGATGATATCTCTAAAATTCCGTACCTGAAACGGCTTTCCAATGCTACTGTGCGAACCGTAAAATTCAGTATTTCCTTGTCTTTATTCATCAATTTTGTCGCAATTTTTCTATCATTTACGGGTAAGCTGACACCGACCACCGGAGCTTTGGTACATAATGCCGGTTCTATATTTGTGGTTTTAATAGCGGCATTGCTATACGATCGGAAATTCGATTCGTAATATAAGTTAAGGCTTTAAGTATGAGGTCGATATTTTACAATCCGGACACAGCCAAAGAATAAATGAAAGGGAAAGAGAAGCTTTGGAAAAAGGATTCGAATCGCTTTCCGAGGACGAGATAGGAAACTTGGTCGAAGATCTTTTGGCTATGATTAAGGCTTCCGACCCTAAAGCATATATCCAAGCGCATCAAGAAGAAAACGAGACGATAATCAAACTCGGAGGAGAAAAAGCGCTTTCTTATATGCTGTCTCAATTTGAAGAAGGAAATGCGGAAGGACTTTATATTATGATGGAGCTTTGCAAGGATATTTTAGGGGTTCGAAACAATGTAAGCGATGAAACCCTTTCTCCTTGGGAATGGTACGAAGCCTTATCAATCCGTAAGAAAATTTAGCTGCCGGATTTTTCGTACGACGGGGATGATCTTGTAGAAAAATTGACGTATGCTACCGAAATCGAAAAGCATTCGTTCCGACGGCAAGGATATACGATTGTTGCACCGAAAATTTTCGGAAGATATGAAGAGAAGGATTATTTAAAGGTTTTTGTCACTACCTTCGGCGCAACCTACAGGCTTTACGGAAATCGGTTGGAAATGACAAGCGGAAGCATTGTTCCTGTGGCCATAACATACAAAAAGGACGGTAACGGTCATGAGCGACTCGGGCTCGTCATAAAAGAAGGACTTTTTTAATGCATGAAGGATACAACCTGCAGCGAAAGGGACGGTACGATTAAAGAAGTTGACATATTCAAGCTCCAAGACTTATTATTGTAATATATATACTCAATAAACTTGTATGCATTTTAAGAGATGACGATTTTAATAAGGTGAATTGAGTAAAATAAATAGAAGCGGCAGACATTCGTGTCTTTTAATGCGGAGTGAACTTTCATGAATTTGGAAAGTATATTAATATTGAATTCATTTTCTATTGCCTTTCTTATCGTCATCTGTATTCATGCTGTGCAATTTTTAGAAAAGAATTCTTTATCAGATAAATTGTATATAGCCGTCCTGTATGTTACCATGTTTATGCTGGTCGTCGATTCCTTGGCTCGATTCGACGGGGTTGCTTCTCCCGTTTACCCCGTATTCAATGAAGTCGGTAACTTGTTAAGCTTTATGCTGAATCCTCTCTTACCGTCTTTATGGGTCATTTATGTTCACTTTCAAATATTTCGTGATGAAAGAAAAATCAAACGACTGTCTTGTATTCTCCTTGCTGTGAATATCATCAATATTGTTGTGATCGGCGTATCCCGTCCTTACGGATTGTTTTACGACATCGATCAGGATAACATCTATCGGCGAGGACCGCTTTTTGGGTTGGCGGCTTTGCTCACCGCCTTGTTAATGCTTATCTCTTTCTATATCATTATAAGAAACCGAAAGAAGCTGGATAAAAAGAGCTTTAACTCGTTGATGTTTTTCGGTCTCCCCCCTTCCGTCGGCATTCTTATTCAATATGTATACTACGGAACCTCCATGGTGCTTAACGCCGTCGTACTTTCTTTGCTGGTGGTATTTTTAAACATTCAACACCACAGCCTGCATACGGATTACTTAACGGGAGTAAGCAATCGAAAAAGACTCGATTCCTACTTAAGTGAAAAAATCAATACATGCACAAAAGAGAAGACTTTTTCCGCCATATTGATCGATATCAATAATTTTAAGTGTATTAACGACACCTACGGACATGCGGTAGGAGACCAAGCTCTGGAGGCGACGGCAAAATTGCTAAAAAGCTGCCTTCGGAACAGCGACTTCATCGCTCGGTACGGAGGAGATGAATTCTTCATTATTTTGGATATATCCAACCGAGAGGACTTGGAATCGGTGATCGAAAGAATCAACGAAGGCTTGGAGAAGTATAACAAAACCGCATCCCATACGTACAAACTAAGCTTCAGTATGGGTTATGCGGTTTACGACAACCTCTCATGGCAAAGCCCGGAGGAATTCATGAAGAAGTTGGACATGCTGATGTACGAAGACAAGCAGGCAAACAGAATAAAATGCGACGATTTTTTACAGCTGCGATGATTCCGTAAAGGTCTAAACCCATATAAATGAGCAAAATCATATAATGAAGAATCTCCATTCCTAAAAAGTCTTTAGCATTGCAGAGGACAAAGCTATACGATCAAACGATGTGCCTTTTTTTCGGATTTCCCGAAAGAATATATTCGCAGAAAGACAATAAAATATACATAAAAAGCCGAATGCAGAACCGAATCGATGGGTTGTACGATGTTGAGCAAGGTATTACGGGAGACCCTACAGAGGGTATGCATTCGTTGATTAAATTTTTCGGTTGTGCTATTCTGTATCTGTAAATGGCAATATATGTTTGGTTATTTTAAAAGGTTATGAGGAACAGATAAAAAGGGAGCGGATTACAATCTTGTGTATGTCCGAGGAGTGCATATGAAGCGCTTTATTGTATTTTTGCTAGGATTATCTTTGATTATTAATATGGTCCTATGGACCGCTTGTGCAAAAGAAGATTCCCTATCAGAATTGGAGACAACGAAAGAACCTACAAGGGAAACAACCGAAGAAACGGAAGAAGAAACAAAAGAAGAAACGGAATCTTTTTCCGATTCGGATATCCCTAATGATTTGCCCCTCGAATCGGATCAAGTGCTGAAAATACTGAAGATGCCGTTCGATGAAGGAAAATTGTTGACTTTGTTTGTCCTAGGGAAGAAAAGTGAGAATGCGGAGCTTTTCGGCGTACGAGAAATCCGTGTTTATGACAAAAAGACCCTCCTTCAATCCGTACAAGTAAAGGAAGCTATCGATATTGACGGTGTGGACGGCATTGACGACGGCTATACGGCGTGTTTTACGGCCGAAGAATCGGCGTATCTAAAGGACGTCAATTTTGACGGATATTTGGATCTGGAGATATGCGGATGGGTTCCGAACAACAGTCTTCCGTATTATTATTGGATTTGGAACAATCAAAAAAAGCGGTTTGAGTACGCTTTTTGCTTACAGCTTGTGGAAATCGACACGGAAAACAAACGATTGGTTGCTTGGTATAAGGTGGAGAACGGATTATATTACACCGACTATTATCATGTAAACGAGAAAAGTGAATTGGAGCTTTTGGAGCGAGAGGTTGAGGACGTCAGACCCAAGTGAGATTAGGATAAAAAAAGGTGGTAATATATGGCACGTAACGCGGAATTTGAGAGAGACGATTTTAAGGCAACGATTCAAACCCTTTACGAGAATAAGGAGCTTTTAGCCCAATTAATCGAAAGCTTCCCTTTTTCAATTCAGATTTATGATCCTAACGGTACATCCATACTGGTTAACAAGGCCATGTTGTCCCATTTTAAGGTAATTGATCCAAGTTTAATTATTGGTAAGTACAATATTTTCAAGGACCCGGATATTCTTTCGTCAGGCTTTGTCCATTTGGTGAAACGAGCTTTCCGGGGGGAGACCGTATTTTTCTCGGATGTTCGAGTGCCCTTAGAAGGCATCACGGATCGCTACCAAATACACGATATGGATGTGAAGGCTCTGTACCAAGACATCTCCTTGTTTCCCGTTTTTGATGATGAGAATAATGTGATCTGCGTCGTGGCATTGTTAATCAATAAAAGAGTTTATCAAGGCAAGGAAGAGATTGAGAAAGCGAAAGAATACATCGAAAACCGATGGATGGAAAAGTTTGATTTACGAGAAATGGCAAGTATGACGGGACTCAGCATTGCCCATTTCTCCAAGCTTTTTAAAAGGCATACCGACGTTACACCCTACGAGTATTATATATGTTATAAAATCAATAAGATTAAAGAAAAGCTGCTGGACGCCAACCTTACCGTGACCCAAGCCTTTACCGCCTGCAACATGAAATACAACGGACATTCCGCTAAATTATTCAAAGACAGGGTCGGCGTATCCCCCTCCGAATTCCGTAAAATGTCTTTTTCGTGATTACGGAATCATAAAACAGTTCCCTATTTCTTTAGAATCGTAATTGATCCGGCGTTGACTTCTTCACAGTATTAAAAAGAAGTCTTTATTTTTTTCTGCCATATTTTAGAACAACATTTTCCTTACTAATTTTAATCCTAAATGAACTATCTATATATACGGCAAACTTATAAAATATAGATATAATCGAAGGACAGCTTAGGATAGCATCGGTAGTTTTTTAAGGGGAAATTGCTCATAACTTCAATAGTATAAAAAGGCTACATGCCCTTGTAACAAAGGGTATGGCTTCGTTGAAAAATCTTTTGAGGTTCCCCGAAGATTGAAAGGTATCGAAATTCTTTAATGGAAGGAGATTGAAATGAAAAAGATTTTGTCTTTGGTACTATGTGTTCTGATGGTTGTCATGCTTTGCAACCCTGTAACCGTGTCGTCAGCCGGTCTTGAGTATTTGGTAATTTGTGGTAAAGTTACGAACGAAAAAAACGAACCTGTTCATGTTTTAAACGAGAACGACACTCCGGTGCCTCGCGGTGTACCGGCATGGATTTCTTATACAAGCCCGACTGACAGCGGCAATTGGCCGTGGAATACGCCCATTTCCTTAGAGGAGTTTACTATGACCGAATCGCCGGATACTCCCGTTTGGCCGGCGGATTCTTATATTGATGTTTTGGCTGTCGGCCGAACCGGTGCCGTTTTGGAATGGTCAAAGGCAACGATTATTGACGAAAATTGTGAAATTCAGGAATATCGAATCTTTAACCAAGGGCAAGTTGTAGCGGTGATTCCCATCGATTATATATACGGAGACGCAAACGTTAACCGCTTTCCGATTACAGAACTTGCTCCTTCTACCGATTATATTTTTTCCGTACAAGCCATAAGCAATACGTTTATGACAAGCGAATTACTGAGCATGGATATGCCTGTAACGACGCTTCCCCCTTACGATGTAGACGATAAAGTGATTCGGGTTAGTGTGAACAGTGACGGAGTAGAAGGTGTATTCTTGGGAGAATACGAATCTTATTGGACTCCCGACAGTTACGATGCTGAGATCAGTGCGGACGGTCGCTATATTGCATTTACATCCTATGCCGACAACTTCCATCCGGCCGATTATAACAAAGCAGAGGATGTATTCCTGTACGACAGGCTGACGGGAGTTACAAAATGCTTGAGCGTTACACCTGATGGTAAAACCGGAAACTATGGCAGCTATAGCCCTGCCATCAGCGCGGACGGCCGTTATGTCGCCTTTTTATCCTTTGCCAACAACCTGGTTCCCGATGTTGACGATAATGATATGGGAGACCTTTATTTATACGATACCTTAACCGATACTTTGGAATTGGTAAGCATCGGGACGGACGGAACGGCGGCAGGTTTTACGGACTATTCTAGGCCCGCCGTAAGCGAAGACGGCCGGTATATTGCTTTTAGCAGCGAATCGGGTAATTTAACAAACGACATATACGACGGAAAACAATACATCTATATCCGAGATCGGGAGAGCCAAACAACAACTCGAATCGATTATCCTACTGTTCCCGGAGGAGTCGTAGAAGGGGCATTTAATCCTTCCATTAGTTTTGACGGTAGTGTGATTGCTTTCGAAGCTTGGGTATTCTTCGACGAATATGTTAATGATAACTTTACATATGTATATCTTCCCGAAACCGATACCTTCGAGCTTATTTCCAAGAGATATGAATACGAACAGGAAGTGCCTGTAACAGGTGCTTACCCCGATATCAGTGGAGACGGCCGCTTTGTAATCTTCTCAACCAATGAGATTCCTTTGGTCGATGAAGACACCAACACCTTTGACGATATCTATGTTTATGACCGTGTTGAAAGAAAAATGGTTCTTGTGAGCGTAGATTCCGAAGGTAATGCAGGAAACAACAATAGCGATGCAGCGGCTATCAGTGCCGACGGGCGATTTGTCGTTTTCTCGTCCCTTGCATCAAACTTAGTTCCTAATGATAACAACAATGCTTATGATGTTTTTGTCCGCGATCTTGTAAACAACACAACGGAAAGAGTCAGTGTTGCCGCCGACGGTACGGAGGCTGATGTCGGTTACAACTATCTTTCCGGCTATGTGGACATTAGCGGAAACGGTCGTTATGTAGCTTTCGAATCGTATGCATCCAACTTGGTTCCCTATGATAATAACGATTCTTACGATGTATTTGTTTACGACCGAGGTTCGGAAGAGACACCGATTACCGTGCCATCGGTGCCGCAAGGCTTTACTGCGACCCCCGGTGACAGTCAGGTAGAATTAAGTTGGTCTGCACCTTCGGATGACGGCGGAAGTGCAATTACAAGATACGAAGTTTCCTCCGACGCCGGCGCAAGTTGGACGGATGTTGGGTTGAATACGACTTATGTCTTCACCGGCTTGACTAACGATACGGAATACACCTTCAAGGTGCGGGCGTTCAACGCCGTAGGAAACAGCGATGCGGCAACCGTGACGGCTACTCCCGTCGCCGAACCGGTTCCTACCTACACTGTCACCGTCAACAACGGAACGGGAAGCGGCCAATATG
>JAAYHZ010000302.1 GCA_012744235.1 Clostridiaceae bacterium | reverse complement strand
GAGTTTATCACGCTGGAATAAAAGTTCGCTCTTTTATTTGAATTCGCTTGTGGTATAATCATTTTTGAGTCTTAAGCTTATGCGATACTTTTTACAAGAGATATTCGGAGGAAAACATGTATGAAAAATGGCTTGACATATTAAATACGGTGCCGTTGTTTGACAAAATGGATAAAGACGAAATCCGTGCACTGCTTCAATGTATAAAGCCGCAAATTCTCAATTACAAAAAAGGGGAATACCTGATCATTGAAAACGACGAATGCAAGGGACCGGGGATCGTATTGGAAGGCGAGGTTTTGGTCAGCAAGGAAAACGCCGCAGGGGAAAGAGTGATTCTTTCGAAGCTGGGCGTAGGCGAATTGTTCGGAGAGATTTTTGCTTTCTCCGGCACCAGCATATGGTATGCTTCCGTCTCCGCCGTTACCGACTGTACCGTCATGTTTTTATCCGCAGCAAGAATGATCGGTAATTGCGCCAACCAGTGCATCAACCATAAACAGCTCATTCAAAACATGCTGCATATCGTTGCGGGAAAGGCGTTGGATTTAAACAAAAGGGTAGATTATCTTACCATAAAAAGCATACGATCCAAGATCAGTACGTATCTTTTGGAAAAATATGAACAAACACAGCAAACATACTTCGTTACGCCCATGAAGCGTAACGAACTGGCGGATTTTCTGAACGTGGCTCGGCCTTCTTTGTCGAGAGAGCTTATGAAAATGAAGGAGGAAGGCCTGATCGACTTCTACCGATCCTCCTTTAAAATCAATGACTTGGAAGCATTAAAATCATATATTTGACCCGATAAGGCGTCGTTTCTCAAAGAAGCGGCGCCTTCATTTTTCGGTTAACGGTAACATCTGTTACATATTCGAATCCTTTTGACCGGTATAATACACGTGAATTCGCAATGAAAAAAGCAATTTTATATATACGGAGGTTGAGATATGAGTATGTTTTGTTATCAGTGTCAAGAAGCGGCAAAGGGGACCGGGTGTACTTTAAAAGGAGTTTGCGGAAAAGACGCGCCGACATCCGGAGCGCAGGACCTTTTGATCTATACCGTGAAGGGTTTGGCTCTTGTATTAAGAGAAGGAGAAAGGAAAGGACTAAGGTCTCCCGAAGCGGAGCATTTTATCATCAAAGGACTCTTTACCACCATCACCAATGCCAATTTTGACGAAGACGCCATTTTGGAATACGTCAAGGAAGGCTTGGCATTGAGAGAAAAAATCAAAGGGGAATGGGAAAAAGAAGGCGTAAGCTTTGCCGGTTTGCACGATGCGGCCCTTTGGACCGGTAACTCTAAAGAAGAAATGCAAAAGAAAGCGGAAACCGTAGGTGTTTTGGCAACAAAAGACGTAAATATCCGTTCGCTGAGAGAATTGATCGTATACGGATTAAAAGGTATGGCTGCTTATGCGGTCCATGCATTGAATTTGGGAAAAGAAAAGAAGGAAATCTATTCCTTTATGATAAAAGCGTTATCCGCTACATTGGACGATACGTTGGGTACGGATCCTTTGATTGCGCTTACCTTGGAAACCGGAAAATACGGCGTGGAGGTTATGGCGCTGCTGGATGAAGCCAATACCGGGACTTACGGAAATCCCGAAATCACCAAAGTCAATATCGGCGTGAGAAGCAATCCGGCGATTTTGATTACCGGCCACGACCTGAAGGATTTGGAACAGCTCCTTGAACAGACGGAAGGGACGGGAGTGGACGTGTATACCCACGGCGAAATGTTGCCTGCTCACTACTACCCGGCATTTAAAAAGTACAAGCACTTTGTCGGGAACTACGGAAATGCATGGTGGAAGCAAAAGGAAGAATTCGAATCCTTTAACGGACCTATTGTGTTTACCACCAACTGTATGGTGCCGCCGAAAAAGGAGCATATCGACCGTATCTATACCACCGGCGTAACCGGATATCCCGGCTGCAAACGGATTGAAGAAGACGAAAACGGGGTTAAGAATTTCGTTCCCGTAATCGAACATGCGAAAAGATTGGCACCCCCGCAAGAAATTGAAACCGGTACCATCGTCGGCGGCTTTGCCCACGCCCAAGTATTCGCTTTGGCGGATAAGGTGGTGGAAGCGGTTAAGACCGGTGCCATCAAGAAATTCTTCGTAATGGCGGGATGCGACGGCAGAATGAAGTCCCGATCCTATTATACCGAGTTTGCACAACGGCTTCCGAAGGACACGGTCATCTTGACGGCCGGCTGCGCAAAATACCGCTACAACAAATTGGACTTAGGCGATATCGGAGGTATCCCGAGAGTGTTGGATGCAGGTCAGTGCAACGATTCCTACTCCTTGGCGCTGACTGCTTTGAAATTAAAGGAAGTTTTCGAGCTGAACGACGTTAACGATCTTCCCATCGCGTACAACATCGCTTGGTACGAACAAAAGGCCGTCATCGTTCTTCTGGCTCTTCTGTATTTGGGAGTGAAGAACATCAAGCTAGGACCCACCCTTCCGGCCTTCTTGTCACCGGATGTGGCCAAGGTGCTGACGGATATTTTCGGTATAAGCACCATATCCGACCCGGAAGAGGATCTTGTAAAGTTTATGGGATAAGGGATTTAGATTAATAACGAGAAAAGGAGCCGCTTTACGAGCCGAAGGGTTTTAAAGCGGCTTTTGTGATATATAAAAACCGGACAAAATGAAAAGGTTTATGTCTTTCGGCATGATTGTATTTTTCGACAGGTTCCGTAAAATGAAAGCGTAAGCACTAAACTTTTTATATATGGGCCTCCTTTATATATATCCAATCATATGCAATAAGTTACTTTTATTTTATGAATAGCGCATCGGCTTTCTTTTTTTGTGATTTTCGTTGCTAACAATCGAAATTTCAATCATAATGGTGGAAAAGACAACTGTGTCAGGAGGATACCGCTATGTTGATTCCTCATTTTACCGGACCTTTTTGTTGCCTTGAACGAATGGATCTTTTTGGCCGCGACCCCGTTCCGGAAGATCTGAACGATTCTCCAAGCTTGGGTATAAGCTTTAAGATGTATTCCGGGGAAAAGGCGGAGGTAAAAGACCGTCTGAAGATGCTGAAAACGGACCGTCATTTGGTTTTGGAGCTTTTGTACGAAAAAGGCTTGGAAAAACCTTTCCGGCAAAGCCACGTCGTTTACATCCGGTCCCAAGATACGGACCTTCTTTACAAAATCCCCGTAAACTACGAAGGAGAGACAATTACGAATCTCGGTTTTTATCCGACGGAGCAATCGATGCAGCCGAAGCATTCCGTAACCTTTACCGCCTCTTCCGAAGGGACGAAGGCATTCGTTTTGATTCCTTTAGAGGAATTGAAGACGGATTGGAACCGATTTCAAATCAATGTGTTTCGAATCGATTGGAAAAACGGTCCCGTGATGTCCTTGTTTCCGTTACGGCACGGATTTTTTATCGAGGACGAAGCGGGGAAAGTGTACATATACTTGACCGAGAATCCGAAGGCCTTTGCCGACATACGTTTTGTAGACCGGCCGAATGAACACGTTTCGGAGCTTAACGCAAGGATCGAAACCGTAGGATTCAATCAAAGGAGGCTGTCCGTACCCAAGGGGTCTTTGGATCCCGATTTTTCCTTCTGCTGGGAAACACCAACGGGGGAAAGGACGGACTTGTGTCCTTCCTTTGAAGAGAAAGACGACCGAATTCATATTTCTTTTTGCCATCCTCCCGTAAAAGAAGAAGGCTTTTACAAGCTGCAATCGGTGAAAGGCTCGGAGGAATTTTTATTTTATATCGACCGAAGGCATTTGATCAAGGATTACCGAAAAGAAGAAGGGGAGCCGAAGGAGAAAGCAAAAGTCGATTTCTCCCTTGTCAGTGAAGAAGCCAAAGCTTTAGAAGACATCGTTCCGCCCTACGGGGGAATGGAGGATACCCACGATCCGAAATTCCCGGAGCTTCGGGCGTACGGTCTTTTCGAATACGATTTTTCAAGCCCTCATAAAATTCGCTCTCAAAAAACAAAGGACGAATATCCCCATCCGGATTTTCCCGAAGATAAGCAATACGAGTTTTACACCCGATTCGGCAAAAAAATCGGTTACCCTTATTACCTTGCGCCAAACGGGACCAAATGCTTTTTATCGGCGGCTTTGTGGGCGGCCCAAAGGGCGTATCTTTGCAAAAAGCTTCCCGAAACGGCGAAAAAGGATCCTGCCGGTGCGGCACGGGTTTTGGCGAAGCTTGCCGATCGGTACCCCTATTACGAACCCTATAACAACTACTACAGCGTAAAATACCCCATGGCCTTGACCCAAGGACCTCCCTACCCGTATTACGGAGGCTTTTGGAGCGAATGGTTTTACAGCGACCTGCCTCGGATTGCAGGGCTTGTAGAAGCCTATGCGGAAGCGGTGAAAACGGACGCTTTCGAGCAATTGTCCAAGGAATCCGGGAAGGACGTAGAAAAAGAGGTTTGGAGCATGATCGAGGAAGGCTTGGACTTTAGCTTTTCCTACGGCATTCAAAACACCAACATGGACTTTGCCGTTTGGGACGGGTTGATACGAATCGGGAAAGCGCTGAACAAGCCGGAATACGTTCACATGGCTTGTGAGCGCATCGATCGGTTTATCAAGCGCTTCTATTTTTCCGACGGCTTTTGGTACGAGGTTACCGTATCTTACCATGCCGCCATAACAAAAGGCCTTTTGCGAGCGCTTTCCATGCTGCAGGGGTATTCCGACCCGGAAGGCTATCGATATCCCGGAAGCGGTGAGAGAATCGATAACTACGACTTTTTGAATCTCTATCCCGTTTTAAAAAAGTCACAAGAGCTATCCAAGCTTTTCCTCTATCCGGACGGCCGCATCGTGGGGCTACAAGACACCCATTCCTCGTACGCCATAGAAAGAGGATGCGAATCCGAGCCCTTCCTTTTCCCGGCCGCAAAAATTGCACGGATTATCAATGAAGACTCTCAAGATCCGGTGCAGCTTCTGATGTACGACTCTCCGAAATACGGGCACCATCACTGGGATGCTTTGAATATCAACCTCTACGCAAAGAATGCGGAGCTTTTGCCGGATATCGGGTACACCCATACGTACAACCGAGCTTGGACGACCTCCACCTTGGCCCACAATACCGTTACGGTAAACGGTAACGAATCGGATAAAAACACTTTCGGAGGAAATTTCTTAAGGTATTGCCAAGGAGGAAAAAACAGAAGCGCGATACGAATCGAAGATTCTCGCTGCTATGAAGAAACGAAGGTTTACGATCGGGAAGCCCTTTTGATTCCTATGGAAGAGTCCTCCTGCTACATACTCGATATTTTCCGCGTTAAAGGCGGATCCCGCCACGAATACGCTTTGAACCTCTGTGCCGATTACGATACGGCCACGAAGTGTATGCCCGGTTTTACCGGTACGTCGAAGACTCTGCTTCCCGAAGGGGTTCGGTACGAAAAGCCGAAAGAGGAATTGTACAAAGGAAATGCACAAGGCCACTACCATGCCTACATGCACGTTCATGATGTGAAGTTTGTCCGGCTTCGGGACGAGCCTTACCGTATCCTTACCGCCTTAACGGAAGACTCTCATAAAGGATGCGGCCTTATCATCCACGGAGTCAAAACCGACGGAACCTTGTATATCGGTAAGGCTCCGTCCATGCGGCTGACAAGGCAAAGCTTTTACTTGGACCACAACGACACCGCCGACCTTTATACCATGGACAAGCTTGTGTTAAGAAGAGAAGGAGAGGACTTGGAATCGGTTTTTGTACATGTTATCGAGCCCTTCGATGAAAAACAAGCCGGAAGGATTGTAAAGGCGGAAAGATTGCATTCGGAAGTAACGCATCCCTTCGATGCGATCGTGAAGGTGGAAGGAGAAGGCTTTACGGATTATGTATTCAGCGCATACCGGGAGGATTTGAAGGCTTGTGTGGAGGGTATTGAATTTTGCGGACAACAGGGATTTGTCAGGATAACGGAAGGAAAGGAAGCGGTTATCCGGTGCTTGGGAGCATCCGTTAAAATATCGGATAAGGTCTATGCGGAAAGCAAAAGAATTTGCGGAAAAATCCTAAACGTATTATCCAAGGCACGAAACGATTCGGTAAACGGTTTCGAGGTTCCTTTCATGAAAACACCGGATTTGAAGGGACAAACCGTAATCGTTCATTTTCCGGATCACACCACCTTTGCATTCCGGATTCAAGACGTTTATCCGAAGGAAGATACGCTTCTTTTGGATATCGGGGATGCGGACCCCGGCTTTATCATACGGGACGGCAAATCCTTTATGACCTTTTATCCTTTTTTCTGCAGAGAAGGAGACGTTTTGTTTTCCGTTGATCCCGTTTTCACATACCGTGCACCGATTTGAATCGGGAACATATAATATATGGCAACGCCAAAAGTAATAACTTACCTGTCGGTACATACCCTTGGGCTGCAGGTCTTTTAAAAAGAAGAACCTGCAGCCATTTGTTTGCATTCCCCTTTTTTGATAAACTCCTCTTTCCTCTTTTCAACGAGATATCCCAATGCTATAATGTATTCGGTCTATGTTTCGAAAAAAGCGGAAATAAAAGAAAGAAAAATCTCGAAAATTATTTAATAATTTATAATATTAGGAGAAATAGTATGGAGAAATCTGTTTCCATAGAAAAGCTGATCGAATACTTATCCTACTTTAGCAAAATGTACGACAGAGTGAGATTGGTGGATCCTTTGGAAAAAAAGGTTCTTTACTACTCGGGGGAAGAATTACGCAAAGAGGTTATACCCTGCTACGCTTTTTGGAATAAAAGCGTTTTCTGCGACAACTGCGTATCGATTCGCTCCTATAGAGAAAACCAAAGCTACATCAAGCTGGAGAACAGCTTGGATCGAATCTATATGCTCACAACCATTCCGGTGGATAATTCGGACAGGCCGGTGGTGGTGGAGTGCATGAAGGACGTTACCGATAGCATGTTTATTGCCGAGGAGGGAAAGCTCAGCGAAACCCTCCACAGCACCATCTGCCAATTAAACGATTTGGTAATAAAGGATTCGTTAACCGGATTGTACAACCGACGGTACGTGGAGGACCGCTTACCGGTGGATATCTTGAGATCGAAAACCAAATCCTACCCCTTGACCCTTATCTTTTTGGATATCGACGGGTTCAAGGATTTCAACGATAAACACGGCCATCTCACGGGAGATCATGTACTGCGTTCCGTAGGAGAAGCCATTCGCAGCAATATACGGCTCAATACCGATTGGGCTTCACGATACGGAGGAGACGAGTTTTTGATTTGCCTAAACCGGGTCGATTACGAAGAAGGATGCCATATCGCGGAAAGGATCCGTTCCGCGGTGGAAAGAATCGCTTTGTCCGGAACCGACATTCGTGTGACCGCATCCTTAGGCGTTTTAACGGTATCGGACCTCGATATGACGGCAGAGGAAATGATCAAGAACGTTGACGAGAAATTGTACATTGCGAAAGACCAAGGTCGAAATCGAATAGTAGGAGAAAAAATGGTTTAATATCCGGAAGAAGGGTTGTAAGTAACATGTTAAAAGGATGCCCCTGCAGAAGAGAAGCCATTGTGCTGGCGGCGATCGACGTGATCAACGAAAACGGTTTGCAGGGCTTATCTACCAAAAAAATAGCGGCAAAGCAAAACATATCCGAGTCTTTGCTGTACAAATATTTTTCCGGCATAGATGATATCTTAGCCGGCGTGGCGGACTACATATGCCGATCCGATACGGATGTTATGAGCAATATTATCAATATCGATGCCTCCTTCAAAGAGAAGATACGACTGTACATCGAAGCCTTTGTAGGAATGTACGACAGCTACCCGCCCTTAGCGGGGGTGTTTCTCCAAACGGAAGGCTTTTTATGCAATCCTCATACATCCCCTATCGTTCTTGATATGTCCAACAAGAGGATGCAATTTGTCGAGCATCTAATACAAGAAGGCAAGATGTCCGGGGAGATCGGCGGTGACTTTTCCGTTGAAGAGCTATTAAATATTCTCAACGGAATCCTTTTAGGGTGCATGCTTCGATGGAAATTATCCGGTTACCGCTTTTCTTTAAAGGACAGCGTTGTAACCGCCGTAATGAAGGTATTGGATAAGTGTTGAACGGTCCGAGAATGCAGGTCGTCATCATAACGTTTCCTGAAATTTCCTATTGCACTTTATTTTCAATATTATGAAAAATCCGATATTTTTTTTATTCCGGGAAGAAAAAAAACATTATGTATTGACACAAAAAGTCGATTCCTGTATGATACGGGGTGAGTGAAAATTTACTCACATATAAAGAAATATTAGGTGACTGAATGGATTGTTGCGGTTGCCGCCCGCCTATTAAAGCCGATTTTTAACGGCTTTTTTATGCCGGCTGTGGAGACACAGCCGGTAGGGTAGCATCGCGTCGGAATCGGGTAGGATGGATTAGAAAATCTGAACGTAAATACCAATATTTTGTTATTTCGGTATTGTCCCGATGTTTTTTTTGTTGTATTATAAAAATGACCGAAGATGATGAATATTATTGTGAGGTCCGGAAGAAGTATGAAATATGTTGGAATTTAAGGAAAAAGATAAAAGGATTGTAAAAGATTTGGCGCATGACAGTACAAAAGAAGGCTCCCGATACAGGGATTTTAGCGCAAACTTGATAGCATATAAAGATCCGAAATCTCCCGCAGCGGAGGCTTTTCGCATTTTAAGGACCAATGTAAGTTTTTCAGGTATTGACCGCTCGTTAAAGACCATTGTTTTTACAAGCCCCGAGCCTAACGATGGAAAAACCTCAACGGCATGCAATTTTGCAATTGCCATGGCCCAAGCGGAAAAAAGCGTTCTCCTTGTGGATTGCGATTTGAGAAAACCGAGAATTCACCGCTATTTCGGAATTCACAACGATATCGGATTAACCAATGCATTAAGCCGCATCGATGCGGACGAACGGCCCCTTCTTAACTATACCAAAAAGATACCGGAAATTAAGAACTTGTCGATAATAACGGCCGGATTTATACCCCCGAATCCTACCGAGTTGTTGTCTTCTCGCAAATTCCAAGAGCTTATAAACCAAATTAAGGATTTTTTTGATATGGTCATCATTGACACGCCGCCTTCGGCGCAGCTGTCCGATGCGTCCTTGGTAGGGAAGATTTCGGACGGCGTACTGCTTGTGGTTGCATCCGGGGAAACGGATATCCAAGCGGCGATGAACGCTAAAAAAGCATTGGTCAACGTAGGTGCCAAAATTCTAGGCGTGGTACTGACCAAAATCGATCAAAAGTCCGGAAGCTATTACCGGTACTACTACAGCAACAAATACTACTATGAAGAGGAAAAATAGATATCCTCTTTTTTTGTTCATTGATAATAAATTTTTTTTGCTTTTAGTCTAAAGATTTCGTCTATTCGTTCGATACATTATATAATAAATTGTATTTGCGAAAGACCAACCGGGTAGGGGACCATGACGTTTCATATAAGCAATAGGCGGAAGATCATCACGGTCGACGCCGGGATTTCGGAGCTTCAAAACATATTAAAGGATATATCGAAAGAAGAGATCGATTACAACTCCATAAAGGAAGAAATTCTTCGTGTTCACGAAGCGACCGTTCGATACGAAGCGGGTGCGGCCTACAACTGCAAGAATTCAACGGAGCATTTCTTAAAGGCTCTGTTGTACCAAAAGGACCAAGAGACCAAAGAGCATGCGGAAAGAATGACGGTCATATCAAGGAATATCGGGGCCAAAATGAACCTGAACGAAGATATTTTAGATTCCTTGGCTCTCCTTTCCGCTCTCCACGATATCGGGAAGATCGGAATCAGCGACCGCATACTCAAAAAACCGGGTAAGCTGACGGAGCAAGAGTGGAACGTTATGAAAAAGCATCCGGAGATCGGATACCGTTTGGCACAATACTACAACGAGTTTTCTCATATTGCCGAATACATTCTGTACCACCATGAAAGGTGGGACGGGAAAGGCTACCCCATCGGTTTGAAAGGGGAGCAAATTCCTTTGGCATCTCGAATCATCGCGGTGGTAGACGCCTATGACGCCATGACCAGCGATCGAGTTTACAGAAAAGCCTTGAAAAAAGAAGAGGCTATCGACGAAGTGTTAAGGAATGCCGGAACCCAGTTCGATAAAGAAATCGTAACGATTTTCGTCGACTTGATATAGGCAAAAAGGCTTTATTCTCTTAAGGATTCGTATAAATTTCCGTAATCGTTCATCAGATCCATAATCGCATTTTGGTACAATTGAAACCCGCCGGTTTCTTTGCGGTTTTCTTGTTCCCGTTTCGCCATACGGTTGAAAGCGTTCATGACATTGGTCAATAAACCCAGAAGCGTTGACAAGGTATAGCGGTCGATGCTTTCGTTTTTGTAAAGACGAAGGGTTTCCTGCATGGAGGCGGTGAAGGCTTCCGAACCGGGGACGGAAGGCAAGAAACATTCGTTTGAAAAATTCGGCTTTCGTATGTGGGTGTTTCCCAAAAGATAATCCGTAGACACGTCGAAAAAATCCGCGATTTTGACCAAAATATCGAGAGAGGGCTCCGACTTTTCTTTCTCGTATTTATTCCATGCGGAGTCCGAAACGCCGACGGACTCGCCTGCTTTTTTCATGGAAAGCCCCTTTTCCATTCTCAATTGGTACAATCTTTGTGCAAACATATCTATTTTCCCTTTCGTTAATGTATAAATACAGAAGAAAAGATGATGTCAATCAAATATTTTCCCTTATACATACCATTCGAAGGAAATGAAGCCGTAATTGCGGTTCCGGATAAAAATATTAAAGAATAAATGATATCTTTCGCAACAAAACGAGGAAAATCGATTTTTACTCTTTTTTTCGTCTAAAGTTTTCGAACTTTTTCACGATACCTTCATATGAAAGATAGTATTTATATTTATCAAGTAACAAGTTGGATATGTATAATGGCATTCATTGATAGTAACGGGCACAAAAGAATAAAAAGAACCGATTGTAAATCGGAATCGGATAAAGCCTTTCGGAATGTTGCGAATGATAACGTCATTTTGAATACCGCCGGCGAAGAAAATACTCGGGTCAACGAAAACGATTTATCATACGGATGCGAAACGGGAAGAAGCCATACGGAATCGAATGCGAATATCTTGATGACCCTTTTGTTTGAAAAAAGCCAAGAAACCGAAGAGCATGCGGAAAGAATGGCGGTGATTTCCCGAAGTATCGGAGCCAAGATGAACCTGCCGAAAAAAAGCTTACACGATTTGTTTTTGCTTTCGATTCTCCATGATATCGGAAAAATCGGTATCAGCGAGCGCATATTGAATAAGCCGGGAAAGCTGACGAAGGAAGAATGGATGATTATGCAAAAACATTCGGAGATCGGATACGGTCTTGCAAAAGCCTATCCCGAGTTCGCCCATATCGCCGAATACATTCTGTGCCACCACGAACGATGGGACGGTAAAGGATATCCTTTGGGATTAAAAGGAGAGCAAATTCCTTTGGCTTCGAGAATCATTGCCGTTGCCGATGCCTATGACGCCATGATAAGCGACAGGGTGTACAGAAAAGCGATGAAAAAAGAAGAAGCCGTGGAAGAAATCAAAAAGAATGCCGGTACCCAATTTGACCCGGAAATCGTAAAAATTTTTCTTGAATTAATATAATTCTTCATAAAGTTTTCGTTTTTCGAAACGATAAAATGTCCAAATTTAATTTTAATGATGAGAGTGATGCTGTGTTGGATTCGAATACGAAAGACTCATTGCTTGAAGTATACGTTTACGAGGTATCGGAGCTGTTGGAACAGCTCGAGCAAATTATCATTGCAAAAGAAACGTCGCATATCACGGAAAGTGATATTAACGAAATGTTTCGAGTGCTTCATACGATCAAAGGCTCCTCCGCCATGATGGGATTTGACCAAGTCACCGACCTTTCCCATTCCTTGGAGGACTTGATTTCGTACGTAAGGGATGAAGGGACGGAGCGTACGGATTATTCCTTTTTGTCCGATCCTCTTTTAAAAGGACTCGACTTTATTAAAGGGGAAACGGAAAAGATCAAAAAAGGTCTCCTTCCCG
>JAAYHZ010000301.1 GCA_012744235.1 Clostridiaceae bacterium | reverse complement strand
GCTTAATGCTGACCAATCCGAATACCGTAGGGGTATTTGAGGAAAATATCGAAGAGATTGCCGATTTGATTCACGGCGTAAACGGCCTTTTGTACTACGACGGTGCCAACGCCAACGCCATTGTGGGTATCGCCCGAGCGGGGGATATGGGATTTGATTTGGTACACTTTAACCTCCACAAAACCTTCTCCACGCCCCACGGAGGAGGCGGCCCCGGAGCAGGGCCTATCGGCGTTAAAAAGCATCTTGCCGACTACTTGCCCGTTCCCGTGGTAAGGAAGGACAAGGAACGCTATTACTTGGAATACGATTTGCCTTCATCCATCGGAAAAATTCATTCTTTCTACGGAAATTTCGGTGTGCAGGTAAAAGCCTACTGCTACATTCTCACGATGGGTCAGGAAGGCTTGGTTCAGGTGGCGAAGAATGCGGTTTTAAACGCCAATTACGCCGCGAAGAAGCTGGGAGAATTTTTAAAGATTCCGTATAACAAAGGGATAATGCACGAATTTATCGTTTCCTTCGACACGCTGCTTGATAAAGGGGTAACCGCAAGAGACGCCGCAAAGCGGTTGATTGACTTCGGCATTCATCCTCCTACCATGTATTTCCCCGCCATTGTGCCTGAGGCCTTGATGATCGAGCCTACGGAAACCGAAAGCAAAGAAACGTTGGACCGTTTCTGCCAAACGATGAAGCAAATATTAGAAGAAGGCTTGCATGATCCGGATCAACTGAAAACCGCGCCTCACACGAAATCGGTGAAGCGGTTGGACGAAGTCACAGCAGCAAGAAATCCGATCATCAAGTACGAACCGTAAATCTTGAGATTAACAAAGCCAAGTCCGGCCGATAAAATCTTTGATTTTGTTTGCCGGACTTTTTATCCTATTGAATAATAGTACGGTTATAGATATAATCTACTCAACTGTTTTACAAACGGAACAATCAAGCAAAGGGGAAGAGTATGTTACGTGATATTGATATAGCCGCAAATTGTGAAATGAAACCCATCTTGGACATAGCAGCCGATCTCGGTATTCCGGAAGAACACGTGGAATTATACGGAAAATACAAAGCGAAAATTTCATTGGAATCACTCAAATCCTTAAAGGAAAGAAAGAACGGCAAGCTGATCTTGGTTACCGCCATCAACCCCACTCCTGCCGGAGAAGGGAAAACCACCGTTACCATCGGGTTGGGCCAAGCCTTGTGCAAGGCAGGGAAAAAGGCGATCGTATGTCTTCGGGAGCCCTCCTTAGGACCGGTTATGGGAATGAAGGGCGGTGCCGCAGGGGGAGGATACTCCCAGGTTGTACCGATGGAGGACATCAATCTCCATTTTACCGGGGACATTCATGCCGTTACCGCCGCCAACAATTTGATCAGTGCCTGTATCGACAATCACATTCATCAAGGAAACAGTCTGAATATTCATCCCGCCCAAATCCTTTGGAAAAGATCCATGGATATGAACGACAGAGCCTTACGGCAGATTGTGATAGGGTTGGGAGGAAAAATCAACGGTGTTCCCCGAGAAGACGGCTTTATTATGACCGTCGCCTCTGAAATTATGGCCATATTATGCTTAAGCGAAGATATTGAGGACTTGAAGGAAAGAGTCAAGAGAATCGTTGTCGCCTATTCCGTGACAGGGGAACCGATTACGGTAGGTGATTTGAAAATACAAGGAGCCGTAGCTCTCCTTCTGAAGGATGCCGTCAAACCGAATTTGGTGCAAACCTTGGAGCACACGCCCGCCTTTATACACGGAGGTCCTTTTGCCAATATCGCCCACGGTTGCAACAGCGTGGTGGCTACCCGTTTGGGATTGAAATTGGCGGATTATGTAGTTACGGAAGCCGGTTTCGGTGCGGATCTCGGAGCGGAAAAGTTTATGGACATCAAATGCAGGTATGCAAATCTGAAACCGGATGCGGCGGTTATCGTAGCAACGGTTCGGGCATTGAAATACAACGGCGGAGTAGCGAAGGAGAACCTTTCCAAAGAAGACGTAGAAAGCGTGAAAAAAGGCTTTTGCAACCTGCAAAAGCATATTGAAAACATCAAAAAATTCGGTGTTCCGGTTATGGTGGCCATCAATCGGTTTGAAACCGACACTCCGGAAGAGTTGGATACCGTGCGCGATTTATGCAGGCAAAACGGCGTGGAAGCGGCCGTATCCGACGTTTATACCCAAGGCGGAAATGGCGGTACGGAATTGGTTCGGGTGCTCCTTGACTTGTTGGATAAAGAACCTACGAGCTTTAAGCCTTTGTATGACGTCAATCTTCCGATCAAAGAGAAGATTCATAAAATTGTAACCGAGATCTACGGTGGCGCCGGTGTCAGCTATACCAAGTCGGCGGAAAAGGAAATCGAACAAATTGAAAAAATGAATATGGGTTCTCTTCCCGTTTGCATGGCGAAAACCCAATATTCCTTGTCCGATGATCCGGAATTAATCGGCCGACCCGAAGGCTTTGATATAACCGTAAGGGAAGTGAAGCTTTCCGCCGGAGCGGGGTTTATCGTCGTTATTACGGGAAACATTATGATTATGCCGGGATTGCCGAAAAAACCGGCGGCAGAGAATATGGATATCCTCAATGACGGATCTTTTACCGGGCTGTTTTAACGAAATTTATAAATTCATCTGTTGTTTATTTGTTTGACAAAGAAAAAGGGGAACAATGTTTAAAAAATTAAGGGACTTTTTCGTGTTTTATAGAAACTATATCGGTATTGGCGATAAGACGAAAGAAGATATGACCCGATTCTACATTGCCAATACCGGCGGACTTACCGCCAGCACGGTGGCGGTTTCCGTTTATTTATCCGGTTTTGCCATTTTCGTCGGAGCGGGTGACACCTTGTCCAGTATCATCTCCTCCATGAACGTGTACAGCTTTTTGCCGATGTTTTTGTCCCCCTTGATTTTCGAACGGTTGTCCCGAAGACGAAGCGTTATCTGCCTTATGCAGATCATCGGGTATATTTTATTATGCGGTTTGGTACTGATCCCGCTATTTGCAAAAGGTGCCGTGGCAGGTTTTATTCTGTTGTTTGTTACGGTTATCGGCATTATCTTGTACGGAATGGTGACGGCCGGAACCAACGTATGGGTGATGGAAATCGTTCCTTTGGAGCACCGAGGAGAATATTTTGCCAAAAGAGAAATATTGGATAAAATCATTACTTGTATCGTAGTATTCACCTTGGGCTTGGTCCTGGACTTTTTCAATCGAGGCTATGCCGGCTTCTTAATCATCTATAGCCTTTGCTTTGTCTTTGCTTTGGTGCAGTATTATCAATTGCGAAAAATAACCGACGTGGAATACAAATTGGCGGAGGAAAAGACCAAGTTTTCCGATTTGATAACCATTCCTCTTCGATCCAAAACCTTTCGCAACCTGACGTTCTATATTGCGGTCTTTTTCTTCATTGCGTGGTTGTGCTATTCCTTCCGCAACATCTTTATGCTTAAGTACATCGAGATCTCCTATATGCTCTATTCCGTTTTATTCTCCTTTCGAATGATTGTCCAAGGACTGGTTTCGCCTCTTTGGGGAAGGATGGGCATAAAAAAAGGATGGTATGCGGTCTTTATCGGATGTTTGGTCTGCTTCAGCCTGGAGTACATCAGCTGGTCCTTCGTTACGAAGAACGCCATATGGATGCTGTTTGTATCCCATGCTTTTTCCGGAATCGCCAACAGCGGGCTGGTGCTGTCCACATTAAACTTAAGATTCAACAGTATGCCTTCCATGCAAAAGTCCGTATACGAAGGCTTTTACAATATGTTTGTAGGATTGGGATGCATTCTCGGACCCCTTGTGGGAAATCTTCTTCGAGTGAATATGCCCGTCTTCTCGGGAGATATTTTTCCCGACAGCCAAATCCGATTGGTCTTTATCGTCAGCTTTATCGCTAACAGCTTGTTGATCCTTTATTTATACTTAAACAAAAAGAAATACAACGACATTGCCGTGTCAAAATGAAAAACGCTCCATAAACTTTTCGTAAAATGGGATTTCATCGACGATTTCTTGCAATTTTAAAAAATATCCGCTTTTCGCCTTGGTTCTTTTGCTATTGTAGTATCGGTTCACGGTTTTGCATAGCTTTTCCGGAAACGTAATAATGATCTTCAGCAGTTGAAGCTCGTCATCGGATAGGGGACGCACGCTGTCGTATATCTTCAATATCCTTTTGGCTTCGCTTATGTCCCAATTGCATTTTCGCATTCTTCTTACCAAAAAGTCCGCCAAATCAAAGATGCATAATTCGTAACGGCAGGAATCGAAGTTGATCAGATACATGCCTTTATCGGAGCATAAAATGCTGTAGTACGAAAAATCGTTATGGCAGACAGGGTGACGCTCTTGTGCTTTTTTGACCAATTCCCCGTACCGGGATTGCTTCAGCTTTGCCAAAGCCGTTTCGCTTCGATCCAAAAAATAATCTGCATTCTCCATGAGAAGCGAGTCAAACATGGTCTTTCGATCGGATGCTCGATTTTTAATCCGCTTGAATTCTTTGATTTTCTTTGCATACCACTTGGGAGTCAAGCCCAAATAGTTTTGCATATAGGCATTGCCGGGTTGTACATATCCTTCCGATGCATTATGGAATTCGGCCAATAAATACGCGGCGGCCGTTATGTCTTGGCTGTCAAAAAAGTCGCATTCTCTTCCGGGTATAAATTCGGAAAGCACGTAACGAGTGGGGTCGTCAGGAACGCCGATAGACCCCTGTTTTGTGGTTATGTATCCGTCTGTATTATGAAAACCGTTTCGGTTTAAGTATTTTTTCAAGCCGTCAATAAAAAGCAGGCGTTCTTCGGAAAAAGGAACGGATTTTAAAAAATATTTTTGCTTGTCCTGTGCATTAATAATGAATCCGTCCCGATATGGTATATAGGAAGATACTTTGATATCGTAATTTTCTTCAATCATTTTCTCTATTTCCATATGTTATATCCCTCCGCCTATGTAGTACAGCTAATTCAATATATGAAGAAGGATAAGGGATTATGTTCAATTGTGAAAAACAGACTGCAAAATGAAACCTAAAGAAGGACATACCTATGGAAATATTATTATGATTAAAAACAAAGCTCCCTTTGCCTTGCAAAGGGAGCCTATTATAATTGCTAACCGATCTTTTTGTTAATTCTGTTCGGCCATCTTCTTGTAAGCTTCGTAACGGAACTTCGCATCCTCTTCGGATTTCTTGAACAGCTCTTTTGCTCTTTCGGGGAATTCCTTCACCAAACGAGCATAACGGGACTCGCTCATCAAGAAGTCTTGGTAGCTCAAGCGCGGTTCTTTGGAATCCAGAACGAACGGATTCTTGTTTTCCTTGAGCAATTCCGGATTGTAACGGTACAGATACCAGTAACCGGATTCTACGGCTTTCTTTTCTTGGGCCTGCGAGCAACCCATACCGGCTTTAATACCGTGGTTGATACAAGGAGCGTAAGCAATAATCAAAGACGGTCCGTTGTATTTTTCCGCTTCCGTAATGGCTTTGATCAATTGGTTCTGGTTTGCGCCCATCGCTACTTGCGCAACGTATACATAGCCGTAGGACATGGCGATTCGGCCTAAGTCTTTCTTGCCCACGGGTTTTCCTGCCGCCGCAAATTGAGCAACGCTTCCTGTCGGTGTGGCCTTGGAGGCTTGTCCGCCGGTGTTGGAGTAAACTTCGGTGTCAAAGACAAGAACGTTTACGTCTTCTCCGGATGCAAGAACATGGTCCAATCCGCCGAAGCCGATGTCGTATGCCCAACCGTCGCCGCCGACGATCCAGAAGGAACGTTTGACCATATAGTCTTTCTTTTCCAACAATTCGGCTTTCAACGCTTTGGTTTCGGCATCATCGGTATCGATGGATTCCAGTGCGGCTACCAATTCGGCGGAAGCGATTTCAGAGGCTTCGCCGTCGGTACGGGAGTCGATCCATTTTTGGCAAGCGGCCTTAACGGCATCGTCCACATTCTTCGTCATTAACGCTTCGCACAGTTCTTGGATCTTGTTTTGAATTTGTTTTACGCCGAAGTACATACCCAAACCGAATTCGGCGTTATCTTCGAACAGAGAGTTTGCCCAAGCCGGTCCTCTGCCGTCCTTGTCAACGGCAAACGGTGTGGAAGGAGCACTTCCGCCCCAGATGGAGGAGCATCCTGTCGCATTGGCGATCATCATTCTGTTTCCAAAGAATTGGGTAATCAGCTTCAAATACGGTGTTTCGCCGCAGCCCGGGCATGCGCCGGAGAATTCCAAGTAAGGCATTTCGAACTGAGAACCCTTGACGGTAGCCTTGTTCATGGGATTGGGCTTCTTGCTCAAGGACATTGCGTATTCCCAATTCTTCGCTTGAACATGCTGCGTATCGAATTCTTTCATAACCAACGCCTTCGTCTTAGCGGGACATACGTCTGCGCAGCTGCCGCAGCCGACACAGTCCATCAAAGAAACTTGAATTCTAAAGGTATAGTTTTCAAAGCCCTTTCCGACGGCTTTGAGGGTTTCAAAGCTTTCAGGCTTGTTAGCTTCTTCTTCATTATTCAAAAGGAACGGGCGAATAACGGCATGAGGACATACGTAAGAGCACTGGTTGCATTGGATACAGTTTTCGGGTATCCATTCCGGAACCACCGGAGCAATTCCTCTTTTTTCAAACTTGGACAATCCCTGCGGGAATGTTCCGTCTTCGATGCCTACAAATGCGCTTACCGGCAGCGAGTCACCCTCTTGGGCATTGATTACGTCGACGAATTCGGTTAAGAACTTATCTCTCTTGACTTCGTCTTTCGGTTCTTCGTCTTGAGCATCGGCCCAAGAAGCCGGAACTTCAACACGCTGCAGCAATTCGATGCCCTTTTGAACGGATAATTTGTTCATGGTAACGACCTTATCGCCGAATTTGCTGTAGGAATGAACGATGGCATCTTCCATATGCTTGACGGCATCTTCAATGGGGATGATGTTAGCCAGTTTGAAGAAGGCGGCCATCATAATCATGTTGATTCTGTTACCCAATCCGATTTCTCTTGCAATCTTTACGCCGTCAATGATATAGAACTTGATATTGTTTTGTGCCAAATAACGCTTCATTTTTGCCGGCAGGTTGGCTTCCAATTCTTCCATGTTCCATCCGCAGTTCAGAAGGAAGGTGCCGTTCTTCTTAAGGTCGGAGAGCATATCGTATTTAAATACGTAGGACGGGTTGTGGCATGCCAAAAAGTCCGCTTTCTTGATTAAATAGGTGGACTTGATGGGCTTCGTTCCGAATCTTAAGTGGGATACGGTAATACCGCCGGATTTCTTCGAGTCGTAGGAGAAGTAAGCTTGCGCGTACATGTCGGTGTTGTCACCGATAATTTTGATGGCATTTTTATTGGCTCCTACGGTACCGTCGCTGCCCAATCCCCAGAACTTGCAGCTGATGGTTCCTTCCGGAGTTGTGTCCACGTCTTCGAAAACCGGCAACGATGTATAGGTTACGTCGTCAACGATGCCGATGGTGAATCCGTTCTTCGGTTCGTCTTTCTTCAAATTGTCGTATACGGCGATGATTTGTCCCGGTGTGGTATCTTTCGAGCCTAAACCGTATCTTCCGCCGACGATCACAGGAACATCTTCTTTGTCCTTATATACCGTGCAAACGTCTAAGTACAGCGGTTCTCCGATGGAGCCCGGTTCCTTTGTTCTGTCTAAAACGGCGATCTTCTTCACGGTTTTCGGCATTTCTTTCAAGAAATGTTCGATGGAGAAGGGTCTGTACAAGTGAACCTTCAATACACCCACTTTTTCTCCTCTGGCAAGTAAATAGTCTACGGTTTCGTGAATGGTTTCGGTGACGGATCCCATTGCGACGATGACTCTTTCCGCATCGGGTGCACCGTAGTAGTTAAACAAACCGTATTTTCTTCCGGTGAGCAGGCTGATTTTTTCCATATACTCTTCGACGACAGCAGGGATGTTTGCGTAATATGTATTGGAGGATTCTCTTGCTTGGAAGAAAATGTCCGGGTTTTGAGCCGTTCCTCTCAAAACGGGTTTGTTGGGATTTAAAGCACGTTTGCGGAATTCCTTAATTGCTTCCATATCCGTAAGTTCTTTCAAATCGTTGTAATCCAGTACTTCGATTTTTTGAACTTCGTGAGAAGAGCGGAATCCGTCGAAGAAATGTAGGAAAGGTACGCGACCTTTGATGGCACTTAAGTGTGCAACACCGGCCAAGTCCATAATTTCCTGTACTCCGCCCGATGCCAAGAGCGCAAATCCCGTTTGACGGCAAGCCATTACGTCGGAATGATCTCCGAAAATGGAAAGCGCGTGGGTTGCTACGGCACGAGCACTGACATGGAAAACGCCCGGCAATAATTCACCGGCGATTTTATACATGTTAGGAATCATTAACAATAGCCCTTGGGAAGCTGTGAAGGTTGTTGTCAATGCACCGGCTTGTAAGGAACCGTGAACGACTCCGGCTGCACCGGCTTCTGACTGCATTTCGATGACCTTGACAGGTTGTCCGAATATGTTTTTTCGACCGTTGGCTGACCACTCGTCAATGTTTTCAGCCATGGGGGACGAAGGTGTAATCGGATATATACCGGCAACTTCCGTAAACGCATACGCAACGTGAGCCGCAGCGGTATTTCCATCCATTGTCTGCATCTTTTTACCCATATTCTTTTTCTCCTTTAAATATTTTTGTATATGTTATTATGAAGATGTCGTTGTAAGGGATTACGACATAATCTGTATGTATCTTGTTACCACCATACATCATAACATAAAACATAATGTTTTAAAATACTCAGGAGAAAAAAATTTGTATTATGTATACAAATTGATTACAGAAGAATGTACTTGACGGATATTAATAGGATGACGCCGGGAACCCCGAAAATACCCGTACAGAGGACGGTGTAGAGGTTCAAAGGAAGGGTAAATCGAGACCCTGCACAGAATCTATTTAAGAAAAATAAAAAGACGGCGCCAAAAAGTACGTTCAGAAAAAATTTCAATACTTTCTTCAATTCTTATTTTCCTCCTTTCCCTTGCTTTTTTTTAACCGGTAGGGTATGTAGGTTGTGGCTAAATTTTTTTTCTTGGCGATTTTTATTAAGTATTGGTAATATTCCGTGCTTGCTTTTATTCGATAAATACAACAATCGATGATTTCGAAGGATTCGGCGTAATTAAAGTTTTCCATGGCTTGGTCCATTTCTTCTTTGGCGTTTTTTATGGCAATTAACAGCTCTTCATCGGAAAAGTCAAGAGGATCTTTGTTAGGATCGGGTAACGCCGGAGCTTCGTATTTTCTAAGGAAATGCTTTAAAGCAATGGAACGGATCGATTTTCTGTTTAACAGCGGTATACGCATAAATGCCGCCTCCTTTTCTTTTTCGATATCCTATGTAAAAGTATGATAACCGTGTGTCGGAATATGCCTTTTTGAAAATAAAGCTTTTATAATTTTGATTTCCTGTGGTATAATTGATGCAGTTCGAACGGATGCAAAAAGAATTGTGAGGGAAAATAAAGGCTAAATTCGCAATTGAAGTCTATGGAAATAGAGCCAAATAATAAAGCAAATCCTTTGTAGTTTTTCGTCTGTTTACTTGCGATAATATGAAAAGATAAAAATATAAATATAAAAAACGGAGATGTTGCTTTTGCTGAACTTATTTGATAAAAGGGGAGTATCCTCCATTAGTATAATCTTAATATTCTTAGCTTTACTGCTCATCGGCGCTTCTTCCTACGCCGTTATCCTTTTTGGCGACCTTTTGGACCAAAACGTGATTTATAAAGGAATAACGGTTAACGATAGGGATGTAAGCGGGCTTACAAAGGAAGAGCTCAAGCAGTGGCTTGTAGAAAGCGAAAAAAACGTATTGGAGCAAAAATCCATTACGGTAAGCTATAACGATAAAACGCGGGAAATACGTTTCACCGACGTGGATATTGACGTCAATATCGATGAAATCGTCGAAGCCGTTTGGAGCATTGGCCGAGTAGGTACGAAAAAAGAGCGTGTATTTGAAATTCTGTCCGTTTATTTAAGACCTAAAAAGTTCTATACCAACGTAACCTACGACCCGCTTGCGGTAGAGAAAATCATCACGGAAATTTATGATGATATCTTCGTTGAACGAATCGACAATTCCTATGAAATTACCGAGGGTGAAATCCTGTTAAAATCGGGAACCGACGGAAAGGAATTAAAAAGAGTTCAATTGGCGGATCAAGTCTACGAAGCTTTGGATCGATTGGAAAGCGCTCGGTTCCAAGCGGAAGTATCCGTTTATCCCAGAAAAAACGTAAATGCCGAGGAAATATTCCAAAAAGTTTATGTCCAAGAAGAGCCGGCTACTTTTAAGGTAGAGGACAACCAAGTCATAATTATCCCGGAAAAACAGGGAAAAACCGTGGACAAAAAGATCTTGGAGGAATCCGTGGACCAATTAGGGAAAAAAGAAAAGATCACGATTCCCTTGTCTATCCAAACGGTGATTCCGGATGTAAGATACGACGATGTGAAAGAGAAAATTTTCAGGGATGTTTTGGACCGAAGAACCACCGTGTACAGCGAATACGATACCAATACAAAAAACCGTGGTCACAACATCCGATTGGTAGCCCAATACGTAAACGGTAAGGTGTTGGCTCCCGGGGAAGGCTTCTCCTTCAACGATGTAGTGGGGGAACGATCCCCCGAAAGAGGGTTTAAACCGGCTAATGTTTATACAAGCGGGCGGATTGAAACCGATTACGGCGGAGGCATTTGCCAGATTTCATCTCTTTTATATAACTCCGCTCTTTATTCCGGATTGGAAATCGTGGAGCGATTAAACCACCAGTTTACCGTAAGCTACGTGGATTTAGGAACCGACGCAACGGTCTCTTGGGGGTCCGTCGACTTTAAATTCAGAAACAATACCAATTACCCCTTAAAAATCGAATGCTATTTGCAAGACCAAGCGGTGGAAATCGTATTCCGAGGAACCGACGAGCATCCGGGAAGAGTTGTAACGGTGGAAACAAAAATTGAACAAGTTTATCCTTTCAGTGTTATAGAAGAGATTGTACCCACCCTTCAACCGGGGCAGACTGTGATTAAGCAATCCGGTATGACCGGTTATTATGTAACGGCGAAACGAATTTTCAAAGAAGGGGATAAGGTGGAGGTAGAGCAATTAAGACCCAGCTGGTACAGCAAGCTGGACCAAATTGTTCAAAAAGGTGCGGAACGTGTATCGACCGAATCCACCGAAGCGGCATAAAAGAAAAGGGCTTTGAAAGCCCCTTTTTTTATGATTCTTTTTGTTCGGTCGTTTCTTCTTTTACTTCTTCCGATTTTATTTCAAACCTTTTAAGGGGCTCTACCGCAGGACCGCTGATGATATTGCCCTTCATATCGAAGCGGGATCCGTGGCACGGGCAATCCCAAGAATTCTCGTTTTTATTAAAGGTCAAAGGACACATCCGATGGGTGCAATGGGCGTCAAAAACGGACAGGTTGTTTTCTTGATCTCGGTAAACCGCCAAGATTTGCCCGTCGGCACGTATGACTTTGCCTTCTCCCTTTTTAATTTTGTCAATTTGTCCTTTGGGTATGATCAAACCGCTTAACGCATATTCTTTTACCGCGTCGGCTCCAAGGAATAAAAATTCTTTTGCCGCCGCACCCGGCGTAAATCGCGAGGGTGAAAAGATGCCTTTTGTCTCCATGATAGGATGCTTTTCTTCGGTAATTTCGTGGGCAAGGATTAATGCCGCCGCAGCGGAATTGGTCATGCCCCATTTGTCGTAGCCGGTAGCGATAAAGATATTGGGCGTTTGGGAAGAAAGGCGGCCGATATAGGGAATGTGGTCTAACGTAACGCTGTCTTGGGTGGACCAGTAATGTTGTATCGGTTCCTTGATAAAAGGGAATCGATCTTGCTTGACCAAATCGATTTTTTCGTAAATAGGCTTTTGGTTCTTTTGATGTCCGGTTTTATGATTGTATCCGCCGAGCAAAAGATGTTGCCCGTTTTCGTCTGCGTGAGATCGGATGGTAATCGTAGGATTCCCTGCGTTTAAATACATACCCTGAACATTGTAGTCGGAGGTGACGGTTTCCGTAAGATAGGACCGAACCTGGAAAATTCGAATGAAGTAATAGCCGGGCATATCCAAGAAGGGATAGTTGGTGGCTAATATGACGTATTTGGCACGAAGGGATCCTCCGTTGACGTAAACGGTTCCGTTTTCCTTGTCCACGTTTTTTACATGAGAATGCTCGAAGATTTCGCCGCCGCTTTTTTTTAATACATCGGTTAATGCATACAGATATTTTAGAGGATGAAAATAAGCTTGCCTTGGTACACCGAATGCCCCGGATACCGGAAAGGGCAATTTGCATTGCTCGATCACATAGGAAGTGAGTCCCAATTTGTCATAGGCTCTTTTTTCGTCTTCCAGCTTGCTTAAATCCTTTTCGCTGTCGGCGAAAATGTAAGCCGTTTCTATCGTATAATCGCAGGAGATGTTGTGATCTCGTATAAGCTTTTCGATCAAATCAAACCCCAACAGGTTGGCTTTGGCATACATGGCGGTATTCTCGACACCGATTCCGCGGATATACTGCCGGTATTTCAAACCGTGTTGGATGGTTATCTTCGCTGTTGTTTTGGATGTGGTACCGCTGCCTACCTTATCGGATTCCAAAACGATGACATGAAGCCCTTTTTGTGCCAATAAAGTTCCCGTTGTTATACCGGTTAACCCTCCGCCGATTATAGCCGCGTCGCATGTGCGGTCTCCTTGAAAAGGCGGAAAATCGGGAGGTGTTGCAGTATCCATCCAATAAGAAACGGATTGATTCATAATGCTCCTGTCCTTGTCCTTTCACATTTTTTCTTTAGTATCTCCGGAATGTAGAAAATTATAAAATTTAGTATGTAAATTCAATAAAGGGAGAATATTAAGTTCGGGCCGGAAAATAATGTTTACTATTCGCTTCACTTTGTTTATAATTAATAATAAACGATTTGACAAAAGGAGGTTCGGAAAATCAATGAAGAAAGATCTGAAAGGTACGAAAACCGAAAGAAATTTGATGGAAGCGTTTGCCGGTGAATCTCAAGCTCGTAATAAATATACGTACTATGCTTCGGCAGCAAAGAAAGCAGGATACGAACAGATTGCAGCCTTGTTCTTGGAAACGGCTGAAAACGAAAAAGAACATGCAAAAATTTGGTTTAAGCTGTTCCACGGTATCGGCGATACCATCGCAAACCTGAAAGATGCTGCATCCGGTGAAAATTACGAATGGGTTGAGATGTACAAGCGTATGGCCGAAGAAGCTTATGAAGAAGGCTTCGATGAAATAGCCAAATTGTTCGAAGGCGTTGCGGCTATCGAAAAGGAACATGAAGCACGATATCTCGCTTTGTTGAAAAATGTAGAAGACGGGACGGTATTTGAAAAGGGCGAAAAAGTTCAATGGAAATGCCGTAACTGCGGTCATATTTATGAAGGCGATAAAGCTCCGGAGGTTTGCCCGGTTTGCAGCCATCCGAAGGCCTTTTTTGAATTGGTGTGCAAAAACTATTAATGAATTCGAGGGTATATTAACCGAAGATAGGCAGGTCCCCGTCGTTGTCGGGGACCTTTTAAAATAGATTTTGTTAGGGTGCAGTTTATGAAGGCAATCGATATATTGGAGCTTGCCATGTATGCAGGCAGAATTATGCTGGAAAGCGGTGCCGAGGTTTATCGTGTGGAAGACACCGTTGCCCGAATATGCAAAAGCTTCGGTGCTTCTCGCATCGAATGCACCATCACGGTTACCGGTATGGATGCAAGTATTTGCTACCAAGGCGAAACGGTGACGCTAATTCAGCGAGTAAGAAAAAAAGAAATAAACTTGACAAAGATCGAAAGAATCAACCAACTGTCAAGAGATTTGGCTCAAGGCGAGCCGGATATTCAAAAAGCAAAAGAATTGTTGGATGAAATTAACGCCATTCGAAGCTATAAAGCCGTATGGTTGGTCTTGTTTTCCGGTATTTCTTCCGCTTTTTTCTGTTTCATGTTCAAAGGAAGAATCGAAAGCAGCATATTGGCTTTTTTTACGGGGGCTTTAACGCGGTTGGTATTGATTTTATTGGCGAAGGCCGGATTTACCGGCTTTATCAATGATTTGGCCGGAGGAATGCTGATTTCCTTTTTTTCCATTAGCTTGTCATCTTTTTTTAACACCGGGAATATTAACGAAATTATTATCGGATCCATCATGATTTTGGTTCCCGGAGTGGCCATCACCAATGCCATTCTTGATATTTTTCATCAGGACTATATCAGCGGAACGGTAAAGGCGGTGGACGCCTTGCTCACCATTGTCGCGGTTTCAGCCGGAGTAGCCATTGTATTCAGCTTGTCCAACATGTTTGAGGGTGGTTTTCTATGAGTACTTTTATAAATCTTTTGCTTAACTTTTTTTATGCATTTATAGCCACCATGTGCTTTTGCATTTTGTTCCGCTGCCCGAAAAGAGCCGTACCTTATGCCGGTTTTTGCGGCGCTTTGGCTTGGTTTACATATTTATTATTCCTTACCGCTTACGATTCCGTAGTAGGGGCTACCTTTACGGGAGCCTTGGCGGCCAGCCTGGCAAGCCGGTTCATCTCCCGATTTAAAAAGATGCCGATAACAATTACACTATTGCCGGGAATTATTCCTTTGGTCCCCGGAGCAGGCATGTATTTTACCATGATCTCGCTGCTTCAGGAGGATTACAAAAACGCCGTTTACAAAGGGACGGAGACCTTGTTGGTTGCTACCGCCATTGCCAGTGCGGTAATCATTGCCGCAAGCATATACAATCTGTTCGATTCCATTTTCAATAAAAACAGGAGGAGCAAAAAGGACGGTTCTGTGGCGGAAGGAGAGGAATAAGCTATTGCCTTTATTTTTCATTTTTCATATAATACAAATTAGATAATAATGGAAAATGAGGGAATGGCATGATGAATCAAATGGATGAGGAACAAAAGAATTTTACGAAATCCTTTGAATCGTGTTTTGAGAATCAAACACTGCTTGCAAAAGTTATCGAGCAGTTCCCTTACCCCATACAGATTTTTTCCCTTGACGGAACGGCACAGCTGATTAACAGAGCCGCCCTGGAGATGATCGGTATCCGAAGCGTCGAAACTCATGTGGGGAAATACAACGTATTCAGAGACCCTGTTGTTCGAAAGCTCGGTTATACGGATCAAGTAAGGGAGGTATTGAAAGGGAATGTAGTTCATATTTCCGATTTCTATGCATCCTATCGGGATTTGGTCCGCTATTTCAATGTTGTCGATCGAGATATCCAATCCATACATGCGGATATTACATGCTTTCCTTTAGCAAATACAGACGGAAGGATGGAATACTTTGCCGTATTTTTCATTTTTAAAAAAGTATACAGAGGGAAAGAAGAAATTGCACGAGGACGGCAATACTTAGACATCCATTGGCAGGAGCCTTTTGACCTGCAGGAGACCGCGAAAGCGGCGTGCCTTAGCAAGGCCCAATTTACGAAGGTGTTTAAAAAGCATATGGGTATAACCCCTCACGAGTATTATCGGAATATAAAAATCGAGAAGCTAAAGGAAAAGCTGTTGGATCCCAATCTTTCCGTTGCCCAAGCCTTTGCCGCATGCAACATGAACTACAACGGCCACTCGGCAAAGATGTTCAAAGAAAAAACCGGCGTATCGCCTTCCGTTTATCGGAGAATGTCCGCAGCAAAAAGAAGAGATTACGGACTTTAAAAGTGAATTTTCGTTTGACTATCGTACCTAACGGACAATACGACTCCGATGCGAAAGCGATTGTCTATACTTGGGACCTATAGGGGAGGGTATAACAATGTGATGCGGCTTCGAATGCTTGGTATTACAAGCCCGTAAGCTTTATCGCGGCTCGAGATATCGCCATCGATACGGAAGACGGGAATTTCAAGCCCGGAGCATATCTTACAAGAGTACAGTTCCTTGTTATGTTGATGAAGGCCTACGGTATCGGTCCCGATGAAAATCCGACGGATAATTTTGTCGATGCGAACGAAACCGTATATTCCGGCTACTTGGCAGCGGCAAAACGTTTGGGAATCGTTTCAGGAGTCGGTAACAACCGATTTGCTCCGAATCAAACCGTAACACGGCAGGAGGTATTCGTTATGTTGTACAATATCTTAAATGCCATCGGGAAACTGCCGGAGAAAAGAATAAATAAGCCTTTATCCGTATTCTCGGATGAAAACGAAATTGCTTCTTGGGCGAGAGAAGCGATTGCGGCGCTGGTTGAAGCGGAAATCATTAGCGGCTACAACGGGAAATTGAATCCGAGAGGCTATGCAACAAAAGCGGAAATGGCACAGCTTCTTTACAATTTAATATCCTAATATTGGAATAACGGATTTTAAAAAAAGTAATAAGGGGCTGCGATTGCAGCCCCTTTAAAGTGCATACGGCAGCTACTTTTGTTGGTTCGCATTTCTATTTGCTTTTTCTATAGCCAGTTTGACTAGGTTACCGCAATTTTTGGAAGAAACGCTTCCCCAACCTTCTCGTTTTACAGTGTCATAAACGCCGAGTTCTCGGGCGAATTCCGCCTTCAATTCATCGGACATAACACTTCTTCTTTTACTCACAGTTAGCCTCCTTCTCCTTTTTAAAAAAGGATTTCTCTTTCCTAAAAAGAAATGAGATTGTACGCACATTCGTATTATGTACGAAAAAATCGATTTTAACAGATGTAATTTTTATAAATACCGGTCGGATTAGGACGATTTTGATGGTAAAATATGATTAGATTTTTTGATGTATTTAAAAATGTCAAGAAAGGTTGAAGGAGAATTATGACACCGACCGGAGAACAAGCGTATGAATTGTTGTTAAAATACAACAAAGATGAAAGTCTGATTCGCCATGCCTTGGCCGTGGAAGGCGTTATGCTTCATTTTGCGGAGCTTTTCGGAGAAGAAGATGTTTTAAAATGGGGCGTGATTGGGTTGATTCACGATTTAGATTATGAGCAATATCCGGACCGGCACTGTACGATAACGGAAAAGATATTGCGAGAGGAAAACTGGCCCGAAGAATATATTCGTGCGGCGGTCAGTCACGGATGGAAAATATGCTCCGATACGGAGCCTGTCCATGTTATGGAGAAGGTTCTTTACACTATTGACGAACTGACGGGCTTAATAAATGCCACCTGTTTGATGAGGCCAAGCAAAAGCGTTTTGGACCTTTCGGTAAGCTCGGTAAAAAAGAAATTCAAGCAAAAAAGCTTTGCTCAAGGTGTTAACCGGGACATCATTACGGAAGGTGCCGCCATGCTTAACATGGACCTTGACGAAGTCATTTACCAAACCATTGAAGGTATGAAAAAGGTTGCGGATAAAATCGGGTTAAGAGGATCGCTATAGGATCCTTTTTTGTGTTTTAGGAGGTATAAAATCATGAGCGGCGGACATTATTACAACCCTCGGATGGTGCAAATCATTCAAGAAAACATCAAAACCGATAAAAAAGCGGCGGGGTATGCTAAAAAGATCTTGGATGAAGCGGAAAAGCACCTTTCTTTGGGGAATGATTTTTGGTGGAATTTCGTAACGAACAACTCCCTCCCCAGAGGAGCGATGCCCGGAGAAAGAAACAGCGGCTGTCCCGAATGCGGAGATGCGTTCTTAAACAAATACGGTGTATACGGTTGGGTTTGCTTGACGGAAAACAACCGTTGGAAGATTCAATGCCCTCATTGCGGATCCCTGTTTCCGAGCAATGATTTTAAAAAGTATTATGAAAGCGGTTTGGATGAGTTCGGTTTTTTCAGGGAAGACTTGGCCGACCGTTCACTGTTGGTTAACGAGCTGTATCCCCAATACGGTCCCGATAAATACGTGGACGACGGTAAGGGATATATTGACGAAAACGGCCACAGTTGGGCTTTTATCGCCTACTATCACCACTGGGGTGTTTGGTACGGGGAACAGGACCGCAGCAAAAACCAAACCGGAAGTATTCAAAACGCTATCCGCCATCTGGCATATGCATGGGTTTTCACCTCGGATGTTCGTTATGCCGTTACCGGGTTGCTGCTTTTGTACCGAATTTCAAAGGTTTATCCCGATATGGACCTAAATGTCTGGATGCGAGGGAAGGGCAGACCGTATAGAAACAGCGACGGTCACAGCCTGCAGGGAAAGGTGGTCGGGTGTATTTGGGAAACCTTCTTAAGCGAAACCTTGTGTGAAGCCTGCGATGCATTGTTGCCTGCTTTTGAAAAATATCCGAAGGAAATCGAGGAAGCCTTCCTCGGATTTGAAGCGGCGGATGTTCGAAAAATCGAGGCTTCCATCTTGGACGGAATCGTTCGACAGGTATATCCCGGCCTCCAAAAAGCGGCTATATTAGGCAATGAAGGCATGCACCAATGTGCAT
>JAAYHZ010000300.1 GCA_012744235.1 Clostridiaceae bacterium | reverse complement strand
GTTCCATCACCGAGCAGAAAACGGAGCCTTCTTCACAGGGAAATCTTCTTACCATAACGAACGGACGCAAATAGCGCTCCAACGCATCGTCGTCGTTATTTCCTTGTCTTACGGAGGAAGAAAAGCCGGTGTACAACCGATCCGTATCTTCCGTAAAGCTGCGTATACGGATTCCCAATTGTTTTTCCCGTTCATCCGGCAAAAACTTTTCCTTTTCGTCTTTCGGACCTACCGGTAAACCGGTGTAGGAAAAGTTCCATTTGACCTGTCCCGATTCGGAAGGGGAAGCTTCTTTGATGTTGCTTAATAAGCCGTAGATGTATCCTTTTCTGGCGCAGTGAAAGACTTGGTGTTCTCCCGTCGGAGGAGCAAACTCCGTACCTTCGGGAAGAAGGGTATCCAATTTGACATAACGGTCATACGAAGGGTCCTCCATAACCGGCTCTTGTTCGGCGATACAGTCGCCGTGGAGGATGTAATCGTGTTGCTTGCCTCCTTTTACGAAAAACAGATCCGTCAAATAGAAGTTCTTTGAATTCGTTTGGATTCGGGCAATCGTACGCCTGTATTCCTCCGTTAATCCGGGGTAAACTTGGGGATTGTCTACGGATAGGATTTGAAATACGGGATTACGATCGTCGTAGAACCGTAAATTGCCGTCAACGACGTGCTTGTGCCCGCTGTGCTGGTTTTTGCAGTCCACAACAACGGTGTTGTGAGCCAACGTGGCTAACGTCAAGCAACGGTACTTGGTATGGGTGTAGCCGATATCCGACAGCATTTCTCTTCCGTACGCCGTTACCATTATGGACAAGCCGTCCATATGCTGGTGACCGTATCCCCCGCGGAAGGTTAAGTCCACCCTTCCCGTCGACTCTCCGATACCTCCGGTTAAACAACCGTGTCCTAGCACGGGCAGGAGGAAGGATTCTTCTTTGTGGTCATTCGGTACCTTCGGATAAGGATATTTTGCATGCCCCCAAGAATCATGGCAGGTCAATCGTCCTCCGTAAGGGAATTTTTGTTTCTCCAAAGTATCCACAATCCCTTTAATTTCCGGGCACAAATCCCTTAAGGAGGTTCCGTCTAAAAACAAATCCGATTCTCCGGGAACATAAGAAGGCGGGTCTATCCATCCGTCATAATAGTCGCAGACCTCCAGGATTCCGTTTAAGGTTTGGGCGGTATAGTCCGGGCTTCCTTCGCACCACGCGCCGTCGGCAAAAAATCCTTCTTTGATAAGCTTCTTAATATCCGGAATGGGATAGTGTATGTATTTGACGTCTTTTAATATCCGCCCCAGCTTTACGATGGTTCGCCAAAGGTAGGGGTGCATATTTCCAAGACCCGTTTTTTGGGCTATTAAATGATCCGCATTGTCTCTGAAAAACCACTCGATTTTACCCCGGACGTCTTCATTCATTTCCTTGTCCAGGTCCTGCCAAAAATCACCGTCTTTTAATATTTCATAAGCCGATAGCAAATCCAATTTCAGATCCGTAAAGCCCCACCAGTGGTAACGGGCGGTACGATAATCTTGTCTGCAGTCCTTCGGGTCGACGTATCCTTGGTACCATTGCTTCTGAATAAAGGGATAATCGAAGTGCCAGCAGTACCGAGGCCATACGACGGCAAATCGGTGAAGCATCAATGCCGCTTTCCTTGCATACTCCGTATTTTTCGTCTCTTTCCATCTTTGGGCAAGCTTTAATATCAAGGCTTCGCAAAACGCTCTTTTGTTGTATTCGCGGGACGCCGTAAAGTAGTAGCGGTACCCCTCTTTGTTTTCGTAATAGGGGTAAGAAATGATGTCTCCGCCCGGCGACAAGACCTCTTCCGTCTTATCGTCTTTGTATATATCGTTAGGATATGCCATACCGCAGTAGGTACAGCGGACCACATCCGGCTCATCCGGCCTCCAGTCCCTCAATTGGTTTTCTTGGTACCCTCCGGTGCAATTGGGACAGCCTACGAAATACAAGCCGGCTCTGTCCGGAACCAGCTCCAAAAGCCGACTTTCCGATAAATTCATCCATTGGTCCATGGTTTCGCCCTCCAAAAATTATAACTCCGTGTAATAGATTACCGTCTGAAGCTGCCGGTCAAAACCGGATTGCTCGTATGCTTTTCTTGCGGATGCAAAAGTCGGTCCCAAACCGGTATCCACTCTTGCATATTTCATGCCCTTTTCCCGCATGGTATCCATCGCCTTTTTATACAAACGTTTTCCGATACCGCGTCCTTGGTACGCGGGATCCACGCTGTTGTTGCCCAATATACCGCATAGAGTTTGATCGTCGCATTTTAACGTAACGAAGCCTACGATCTTGCCGTCGATTTCCGCCACGAAGGCATCCCAACCGCTTCCTTCTTTGCAAGCGTCTCGAACCGCTTTTTTCTTTTTCTCTTTCCAATCCTTGTGAACCGCCTGAAAGATGTTATCTCCCATCTTTTCTCGATAGAAGTCATAGTGTACGGAAAAAGCCTTCACCGCGATTTCCTCTACGACTTCAATGTCCGAATCAACTACTCTTCTGATTACAATATCGTCCATTTTTATCCTCCCTAAGGTCGGTATTGTGTGTTCATTATATCATAGCCGCATCTTTGTACCATAAAAAGTTTGGGAAGGTTTGAAACCCGGAAGGTTGATGTTTTAGGAAGGATTTTATAGAATGAAAGCATAGAAACCGACGGGAGGGCATTATGGACGAACGGATTTTCATACCTTACGGCTTTTTGATTGTGGTAGACGATGTAGGCTGGTGGTGCGGGTATGACCAAAGGTACAAAAACGGACCGACCCGCTCCGGCATCGAACGTTACCACTGCATTGAAGACTACAAAGCCATCATCGAGATCGGAAAAAGCTTAAACATGCGAATCAAGTGCGGGTTTGTGGCGGGAGAATGGGACCGAAATAACATATTGGCCAAGGTGCCAAACTCCAACAAGCACGGGTCCGATTGGGACAATGCGTCAAGGCTCCACCCTCAGATCGAAGAAGCGGCCCACCTTATCAATGCCAACAGTCCGTACATCGAGCTTGCCATGCACGGCGTTATGCATATGTACCGGGACGATGACGGAAAAATGCAGCCTGCCGAATTTTATCAACGAGACGAAAAAACGGGCAAAAACCGCATGACGCCGCCATCCGTTATACGGCGGCACATCGATGCGTTTTTTGAGATATTGCGGCAAAACCGGTTGTCTACCGACATTGTAAGCTTCATTCCCCCCTGCTTTATATACACCTACTCCAAGGAAGATGACCACCTTTCACATATTCTCGCCGAATACGGCATCAAATACATATCCACCCCTTTTCCGAGCATGCAGTACACTTCTTCCGAAAAACCGGTTTCCGCCTGCGTGGAAAACGGAATCATCACGGTAGACAGAACCGGGGATTTGACCGGGTGGTACGAGGTCGATGCCAAAACTCCCGAAACAATCAAGAAAAGCTACTACGGCATGCACTGGCCTAACTTTTTGAACCAAGACCCCGACAAGAACATGGATACGGTAAACCGATGGATTCGGTACTTTAAAAAATACGAAGGCCAATTCGAGATATTGCCGGCAAGAAACAACATGGAAGGGTCCTCCCAAGCCTTGTACAAAAGG
>JAAYHZ010000299.1 GCA_012744235.1 Clostridiaceae bacterium | reverse complement strand
GTCCCGATCCCTTCGTCCGACAAGATTTTCGAAAGGGACAAAATCCTTCTTTCGGACCCTGCGGCGATGATCACCGAATACCGGTCCTTCAGCATCTCCCGCAAGTCCTTGATTAAAAAGTCAATCCTCCGCTCGTACAAATCCACCCCTTTGGCATTGATGCCGTATAAAGCGGTGTAACGGATCTCCTTTGCCGGAGTAAAGGGAGCGTAATAGACGGATTTAGGAAACGAAAACAAAAACTCGTTGAAATGCTCCATGGAAAACAGGCCGTTTTGGCATTGGGGCAACAAATAGCCGTCCTCCATAAGGGCGGTAACCGTTTCCGAGTGTTCCTTTTGAATGATCTCCATTCTTTCCGCACACTTTTTATAGTCGTCGGCAAAAAGAAGGACGGGCTCCGATATATAGTCAAAAATGCTTACGGGAGAATCGTTTATAAATTCCGCATAGCGATCCAATCCGGGTACATACAATTGATTGGCAAGCTTTTCAATATCTCTTTCCGTCTTTTCTCGGAGCTTTTCCATATTTACAAAATCGCTTTTGACTTGGGAAAGAGCCCTCCGTATGTTTTCGAATATCTCGGGAAGGCGTTCCCGATCCATTTGAATTTCTTCCGCCGGGATGATTTTGATTTTTTCGACGGCTTCAACGGACCGCTGGGTTTCGGGGTCAAAAAAACGGATGGAATCGATCTCGTCGTCAAAAAACTCGATACGCAGCGCATTTTCATAGTTCACCGAAAAGATATCCAAAATTCCGCCTCTTACGGCAAACTCCCCTTTTTTATACACCGTATCCACCCGCTTGTATCCCATGGTCACAAGGGTTTCCGTTAATCGATCCAAATCCGCCGTATCGAAGGCTTTAAGCTCCAAAATGCGGGATTTGAATATTTCGGCGGGGCAGAGCTTTCTGACAAAAGAATCTACCGATAAAACCAAAACGTCGTATTCCCCGGCCAAAACCTTCGACAAAACGTCCAAACGGGTATAGGCGGTATCTCGGCTTCCGGCTTCAATGTCATACAGCATGACTTCCCTGTAGGGAAGGTGAAGTACTCGGTCCTTGAAGAAAAAAGAAAAATCTTCGTAAGCTTTTTTCGCTTCGAATTCGTTATATGTGACGTACAAGCCTTTTAGGTTCATCCTGTGAAGAAGGCATGCGGAAAAATGGACCTTTTGGGAATCGATAAGGCCCGTAACGGAGCATAGACCCTTCTCCGCTTTCAGGGATGATAAAATCTCTTGAAAAACGGAGCTTCGGTTTAGGATTTGGTCGAATGGTACGTACATCGTATTTTATTCTTTCTTTTTTCCGTTAAACAAATTCATCGCGGTATTCACATCGGACCTTAAAATGCAGGCAACCGCTTCCCCGGCGGCCTTCATTCCCTCGATTAAATCGGGAAGAGCCGAATCGGGGATCCTCTCCAAAACGAAGTCGATGTTTTCCGCGCCTTCCGGCGGACGTCCGATTCCGATTCGGATTCGTATAAATTGATCGGTCTGCAAATGGTAAATAATCGATTTCATCCCTTTGTGGGTTCCCGCGCTGCCTTTCGGGCGAATGCGTATCAAGCCCGGTTCGATGTCCATATCGTCATACAAAACAATCAATTGCTCGGGAGCTGCGGAGTATCCTTCCAATGCGGCGGATACGGAAACACCGCTGTCGTTCATATAGGTGGAAGGCTTTAAAAGAACCGTCTTTTTGCCTTCGATTTCGCCTTCTCCGTACAAGCCCTTAAAGCCGATTTTGTTGACTTTTATTCCGTACTTTTCCGACAAATAATCAATGGCGCCGAAACCCATATTGTGTCTGCTCAGCGCATATTTCGGTCCGGGGTTCCCCAGACCTGCGATAATGATTACATCATCCTTCATTCTTACCCTTTAGCACAACTCCTTATTTCCTCTTACTTTTCCCTAATACTTTTGCGTATATATTCTGCTGATCGGCATATTTTCGTAAATGCTTTCAATGGCTTGCGCAAAAATGTCCGCAACACTTAGGATCTTAAACTTCGGATTGTTTTTCACGCGGTCGGTACAAATGGTGTTCAGTATGATCATCTCGTCGATACAGGAATTCTCAATCCTTTCAATGGCCGGCCCGGACAATACGGCATGGGTGCAGCAGGCATAGATCGATAATGCCCCTTTTTCCTTCATAACGGCCGCCGTATTGGCCAAAGTTCCCGCCGTGTCCGCAATGTCGTCGATCATAATGACATTTTTGCCTTCCACTTGGCCTACCACATGCAAAATTTCCGACCGGTTGGCTTCCGGTCGTCTTTTATCGATGATGGCGAGAGGTATGTTTAAAATCTGTGCAAATCGACGCACCCTTTCAATACTGCCTACGTCCGGCGAAACGGCTACAAATTTGCCGGCGTCAATTTTCCTTTGTTTAAAGTACTCGGCGAAAACGGGATTTCCGAACAAGTGATTCACCGGAATATCAAAAAATCCTTCCAATTGCGGTACATGCAGATCCATGGTTAATACCCGGTCCACCCCCGCTACGGTAATCAAATTCGCCACCAGCTTAGCGGAAATGGGATCTCTCGACTTGGCTTTACGGTCCTGCCGAGCATAACCGAAATACGGAATAACCGCCGTAATGCTTCCTACCGACGCTCTGCGCAATGCATCGCATATGATCAGAAGCTCCATCAAATTGTCGTTGACCGGTGTGGACGTGGATTGTATGACAAAAACATCGCAGCCCCGCACCGTTTCTTTAATGGTGACATTCACCTCTCCGTCGGCAAATCGCCCCACTTCAATGCTCCCTAAGGGAATCTTTAAAAGCTCGGCAATCTCTTTTGCCAACGATAAGTTCGAATTCCCCGCAAATAACTTAATTTTACCTCCCTCGCTCATTCCCTTTCTTCCTTTCGTTTATATTCATTAGTCGTTTTTCAAATCTCTTCTTAACCCTTTTTTTATAACCCAATCTTCCTTGTTCGTTTGCCTTTCGCGGGCAATGGCCAGGGCATGGGCCGGTACCTCCTGCGTTATGGTGGATCCGGCTGCGATATAGGCGCCGTCACGGACCGTCACCGGTGCGACCAATGCCACGTTGCAGCCGATAAAGGCATGGTTTCCTATCACGGTGCGGTGCTTGGTTTTCCCGTCGTAATTTGCGGTGATAACACCGCATGCAATGTTGGTGTTCATTCCGACGGAAGCGTCGCCGATATAGGCCAAGTGAGGGATTTTGGTAGTTTCGCCGATTTCGGAATTTTTCAATTCCACAAAATCGCCCACCTTGACCCGGTCGTGCAGCATGCATCCCGGACGAATATATGCGAAAGGCCCTATATTGCAATCGTTGCCGCATTCGCTGTCGGTTATTATCGACTTTATTATCGTATTGTTCTTTCCGATACGGCTGTTTTTTATGATCGTGTCCGGTCCGATGACGGAGCCTTCTCGGATAACCGTATCGCCTTCGATCATGCAACCGGGATATATCACGGTCTTTTCCCCGATTTCCACACCGTAATCGATATAGGTACGGTCGGGATCGATGAATACGACCCCCTTTTTCATATGCCTTTCAACGATTCGCCTGCGGTAGCATGATATGGCCTCATGAAAGCCCTCGACGGTACCGATATCAAGAACCGTCGAATCGTTTCTTCGAGTTAACTCGGAAGAAAACTCCCAAGCGTCATCTTTCCAAGAGAAGACATTCGGATTGTTCTTTTTTACATAATAAATAAGTCCGTTTAAGGAAAATCCGGGTTCTCGGTAACCGTCGGATTCCTTAACCGTCTTCCACAAACTCTCGGGATCCTTTATAAACGCTTGCTTGAAAACGAATAAAAGATTTCGATTGCTCCATTTCTCTTCCCGATCGGAAGGGTATAAGACATCAAAACCCGCTTCCGCGAATGCATCCCGAAGGTAATCTTCGTTTTTTGCGCCCCAAAATAATGTTCCCTCCGAGGGAACCTTTTTGTCTTGAACCAAAATAACGAATAAATCGTTCATATTTTTACTCCGATTTTGCAGATCTCCATTATATTTTCTCATGTTTTGGTGTAATTTTCAATAATCATGTGAAGATTCGACTGAATTCAAAGGATAAGATACGAATAGATACGATTTGGACACAAAATAACATAAACTATATGTTATGATACAACATATAATCCGTAATAAATAATGATTCTCCGGACAAGTAACCGCAATACCGTAAGCGGTATGTAACGGCTTTTTCCTCTTAGCCTTCCGAGTCGTCAAGGTCCCCTTCCGCGTTCTCTTCCGGATTGTCCGCCATTTCATTGTACTTTTTGAGGATTAACGACTGCATCATTTCCCTTGTTTCGGAATTGATCGGGTGTACAATGTCTTTAAACACTCCGCTTGGCGTCTTCCGGCAAGGCATGGCGATGAAAAGTCCTTTTTTGCTTTCAATGATCTTAATGTCATGTACGGCTATCATGTTGTCCAAAGTCAGAGACACGACTGCACGCATTTTGCCTTCCGTGTTCGTCTTCCTGATACGAATGTCGGTGATCTCCATTGTTGTAGGCCTCCCGTTGCTTTTTTGTATAAGCGTCTTTCAGTATTATTCTATATTCGTTTCAAAAATCCTTCTTTCAAAGAAAATTTTTTCATAGTCTTTTTTCAATGATTCGGGTATAATATATTAGATAAAATTCGATTTATAGGTAAATATTTTATGAACATCCGTATTGACGCATTAACCCGTTACAAAAACATTCACATGATCGGAATAAACGGAATCAGCATGAGCGGTTTAGCGGAAATATTGATCGCATCCGGGTACAAGGTCACAGGGTCCGATTGGACCTCCTCTCCGCGAACGGAACGGTTAAAAGCACTAGGCGCCGTCATTTACAAAAATCATGAAGGCGAAAACGTACAAGGAGCCGACCTTGTGGTATATACCGCCGCCGTAAAGCCGGATAACCCGGAATACGTTTATGCGGCGGAAAACAACATTCCTTTGATTAAAAGATCCGTTCTTTTGGGACATTTGATGGATTGCTTTAAAAAAGGCATCGCCATTGCCGGAACCCACGGAAAAACCACCACCACGGGCATGGTTTCGAAGATTTTCATGGAAGCAGGGTATGATCCTACCGTCCATATCGGAGCCACCTACAAGGAAATCGGAGGTACGGTAAGAACCGGGTCCGACGAATATTTTATCACCGAAGCGGACGAATACACGGAAAGCTTTCTTACCCTGCATCCGCACTGTGCCTTGATCACGAATATCGATTTCGATCATGCCGATTATTACAAAGACATCGAAGCGGTAAAAGACAGCTTTGTAAAGTTTACGAAAAACGTATCCTCCGACGGATTCTTAATATTGAACGGGGATTGTCCCAACACGAAGGACGTATTCCCTCGCATTCCCGGCAAGAAAGTAACCTTCGGGCTTTCCGAACAAAACATGTACCAAGCCGTGAATTTAAAGCAAGGTCCTTTCGGTATGTCTTTTTCCGTGAAATATCAAGATGCCATCGTCACGGATATTTCCCTAAAGGTTCCGGGAAAGCATAACGTTTTAAACACATTGGCCGCATTTGCGTGCGGAAACGAGTACGGAATTCCCGTCGGCACCGTGAAAAAGGCATTGGAAGAGTTCAACGGTACCGACAGAAGATTCGAATACAAGGGGACCTTTAAAAACGCCGCCGTTTACGACGATTACGCCCATCATCCGAACGAAATCATCGCCACGCTGACGGCAGCTTTCCCGATAAAAAAAGGCGATCTTTGGTGCGTCTTTCAGCCCCACACCTACACAAGAACTTACGAATTGGCGGACGATTTGGCTTACGCTCTGTCGTTAGCGGACAAATGCATTGTCACCGATATTTACGCCGCCCGAGAAAAAGACGCCGGCTTGATACATTCGAAAACCGTTGTCGAGAAGGTGAATCGAATAAAAAACAGCGCCGTATACATCCAAACCTTTGACGAGATCGTCGAATATCTGGGGCGCCATGTAAAAGAAAACGACCTTATCATCGTGATGGGAGCGGGTAATATTGATAATGTGGCGGTCATGCTGACCGCCATGTAAAAACCATCTTTAAAGCTTCGTAAGCTGAACCATGGAAAGCAGAAACCGCTTCATACCGAATTTATCAAAGGCGATTTCAATGGTGGAGTCTTGGCCGTCTTTGACAATTGCCGAGACGGTTCCTTCCCCGTATTTTTTATGGTACACTCTATCGCCTACGGCATAGGTCCGGCTTGCATCTTCTTTGGGTTTGACAATATCATTAAGGTCAATGGCTTTTCCGCCTCTAGTCAGCAAGCCTCCCAAGCCGAAGGATTTCGTCCTTTTCTTTTCATAACCCCTGTCGTAGGTCGGCTCATCCCAAAAATTCGACAAGGCACGGGATGATTTCGACACTTCCAGGCAAGCTTCAGGAATCTCGCTAAAGAAACACGAAACCGGGTTTCTGCGAGTACGGCCGAATATGGTTCTTTCGTTCGTATAAGTGATGTAAAGCTTTTTTCTTGCCCGCGTAAATCCTACGTAGCATAATCGCCGCTCTTCTTCCAAATTGCCTTCGGCAAGAGCCAGATAATGCGGGAAAATCTCTTCCTCGAAGCCGGGTATGAATACTTCATTGAACTCCAAGCCCTTGGCGCTATGTAGGGTCATTAACGTTACGTATTCTTCGTTAAGATCCAGCTCGTCCGTATCCGCCGCCAAAGATACTTTGTAAAGAAAGTCCTCCAAGCTTGCTTCCTTGGCTTCCGCCGGCATGTCCGGGTCCGCATTTTCCGGTATTTCTTCATCGGACATACGCTCCATTTCCGCCTCGTATTCCATGACAGCGGTAATGAATTCTCGCAAGTTTTCGATTCGCTCGAAGGCTTCTTGGGTATATTCTTTTCGATAGCTTTCTTCCATCTCCGTTTCATCAATCACCGCTTCTACCAAATCGGACAAATCCATGACCGGTTTTAAGCTCATAAGCTTGTATATCAAATTCGTAAAAGCTTCCAAGCTTTGAGCCGCTCTACCTAAGCCCTGTATGGAGGACGCGTTGGCCGCCGCCAAAAACATGCTTGTACCGTTTTTTTGTGCGTATTCCTCCAATTTATCCAAGGAAGCCTTTCCGATTCCTCTTTTCGGTACATTGATGACTCTTTTGAATGAAATGTTGTCGGAAACGTTGACCAACAGCCGAAGGTACGCCAAAAGGTCTTTTATTTCCTTTCGTTCATAAAACTTTATTCCTCCGTACATTTTATACGGGATCCGTTTTTTGACGAAAGCGTCTTCAATGGCACGGGATTGGGCGTTCACCCGATACAGCACGGCAAAATCTCCGTAGCTTCCCCCTTCTTCCACTCTTCTTTCAATGGTATTGACGATAAAGTCGGCTTCCTTCCGCTCGTCGTCAAAATTCATATGGACGATTTTTTCGCCTCCGGTTTTATCGGTCCAAAGCTTTTTATGTTTTCGCCCTTTATTGTTTTTAATCACTTGGTTGGCGGCTTCCAAGATAATGTCCGTGGATCGGTAATTTCTTTCCAGCTTAATGGTCCTGCAGTCCGGATAGATTTTTTCAAAATCCAGTATGTTGCTGATGTCCGCTCCTCGCCAACCGTAAATGGATTGGTCGTCGTCGCCTACGACGCACAAATTTCGATGGTACTTGGCAAGAAGGCTGACCAATACGAATTGAGCCCGGTTGGTATCTTGGTACTCGTCCACCATGATGTATTTAAACTTACGGGAATAGAATTCCAATACGTCTTCGTTTTCACGGAAAATCCGGATGGTATACATGATGATATCGTCAAAATCCAACGCATTGTTGTTCTTCAGCGTTTCTTGATATCGGCGGTACACTTTTCCGATTTCACTCATACGATAATCCGATTCGTAAACGGATTCGAATTCATCGGGATCCATCAAATTGTCCTTAGCCCTTCCGATGGTGTTTATCACCATTTTCGGAGGGAAAACCTCGGTGTCCATATTCAGAGCCTTCAAGCAATCTTTGATCAACGAAAGCTGGTCATCGGAATCAAAAATTAAAAATTGCCGGTCAAAACCCAATTTATCGATATGCTGTCTTAAAATTTGAATGCAAGCGGCATGGAAGGTATAGATCCATATGCCGTTCATTTGTTCTCCCAAAAGGGCGGATACCCTTTCCTTCATCTCTCTTGCGGCTTTGTTGGTGAAGGTGATGGCAAGGATGTTCCAAGGCTTTACTTGGTAATAATTGATCAAGTGAGCGATCCTGCAGGTGATGACTCTCGTTTTTCCCGAGCCTGCACCGGCCAGTATCAACAAAGGTCCGTCTTTGTGCCATACGGCGGCTTCCTGTTGCTCATTCAATCCTTCCAGATATTTCATCATTACGCTCCTTTGTTACGATATTCATTTTATTATAGCACGGCATGGGGTTTTAAAAAAGATAAAATAGGGCACAAAAAAACAGATCCTTTCGGATCCGTTTTCTCCGTACTTATGCTATTTCATTTTGTTTTTTGCATAATCAATTTTGAGAGTACGTCCGGCAAATACGTTTCCGTTTAATGCTTCCATAGCAGCGGCAGCATCTTCCGAATTGTCAAATTCGATAAAACCGAAACCTTTCGAGCGACCGGAAAATTTGTCATTAATGACAACGGCGTCAACGACGTCGCCGTATTGGGAGAAAAGATTCCCAAGATCGTCACTCGTAACCGAATACGCCAAATTACCAACGTATAATTTCTTTCCCATGTTTTAAAAGAGTCCTTTCGTTATTTTTTCAAATACTATGGGAAATCACGAAATGCTTTAGAGGAATTGTTCACAACCACGATCATTCGATACCATGTAATGCGCTACTATTTCCTTCAATAACAAGATCTCACGATGCCAAGTATTTTGTTCAGGTACTATTGTATCATATTTTCGCTCAATGTAAAGAACTTTTTTTGCTTCCAAATTTTTTAGAAAGGATCTCCCGTAACAAAGGATACCTATCGTCAATCCGAATACATCCTTACTCTCTTTTTTATGGCATTGATGCCGTAGTACAAGACCAAGACTTGAACCGGATACAAAATGACACACTTGATAACGCGGGTTACCACCAGCGCTTCATAGGGCATTTGCCAAAGAATCCGGAGCCATACGGACACCAAAACGAAATCCACGATAAGAACATTTGTCAAAACGCATAGCATCACGGTTTTCAGCTTGAAGGGCCGGTTATACAGAAACAATCCGTAGATAAACGCATACAATGCGGTGCTTACGGTGAACCCCGGGAAATAGGGGCCGCCGGTAGGAAAGGCCAGCATCCCCAATACATCGGCAATGGCCGCACTTACGGCTCCTACAATCGGCCCGAACAAAACGGAGGTCAACGCTATGGGTATAAACTCCAGGCTGATTCGTACGGTGAGCATTTGAATGGCCAGAAAACGTGTGAAAACAATCGTTAACGCAATTAAAAGAGCGGTTAGCGTTAGATTCGAAAACCGTTTGAAAAATGCCTTGTTTCCCCATCGTGATGCGGGACGATTGTCTTCTTCCTCGATCTTTCCTTTACGTTTTTGCATAAAAAAATCCTCCTCATAATGGCACTTACCACATAAAGAAGATACACTCATTTACGTGGCAGCGGAATGCGAAAATGATATCGCAAACCGAAACCGGTTTTTCGTCCGACTGACAACTTCCCGTTCAGTCGGCACTTAACGCATCATTTCCTACTCTGCCATCAGATATTTTTCACTCATTCTACAATACGCAATCGGTTTTGTCTATATATCCGCCAATTTTTTTGCTATAATCTTCTTCATGAAACAGATTGAAAACGAATTGAAAATATTGATAACGGAAAACACATATCGACATTTGGCAAAATTGGCAAATGACAAAGGCGGCATAACGGTTGTGCAAACCAATTACTACTTTGACACGGCCGATTTTTTCATGTACCGACATAAGAAAGCGCTTCGGATACGAGAAAAAAATCAAAAATACGTTTTAACGTTAAAAGCGGGAAGAAGAAAGGACGGTTCCTACCAAACCTCCGATGAATACAGCTACCCTTTAACGGAAGACCAAGCGAAAGACGTCCTATCGGGAAGACTGCCCCTTCTTTCCTGTTTTCCGGATTCTACGGCAAAAGAGTTTCTCCCGAAAGATAATGCGTTGATATTTAGGGGATACATGACAACAAAAAGAACCCTTTTTGCTCCCGTCCCGAATTTGCGTCCCTTGGAGATCGATCAAAACGACTATTTGGGTTTTCGCGATTATGAATTGGAATGGGAATTTGAAAAAGAGGAGGATCGTTTTTTTATCCTTCCGCTGCTAAAAGATTTCGGCATCGATCCTTTGTTCTTACCGTCCCGTTCGAAATTCGGCCGATTCATGGAACGGTTGATTGCCCAAAAAGAACAAACATTACCCCGGGATAACCGAAACAAGTTTTCCACGAAAAAAGAAACGGG
>JAAYHZ010000298.1 GCA_012744235.1 Clostridiaceae bacterium | reverse complement strand
CTCGTACACATCGGCATAATAGCCTTCTTTTGCGTTTAAAAGCGGTGCCGGCTTACATAAAGGTACGGGACCGATTAGAACATCCAAGTCAAAGGAATGAGGCAACTTATCTTTTGAGTTTTCGACATCCATGTAATACGCATCGGGCGTGCATCCTGTTTCCCGAATGATGTTATACAAGCTGACCATTCTTTTGTCTCCGCCTATGAATCCGATCTTTTTTTTCTCCATATTTTAATCCTCTTTTGGTATACATAAAATAATCTCGCTTTACATTCTATGAAAGCCGGCGGTAAGATGTGAGAAAAAGACAAAAAAAGAAGGCCTTGTAGCCTTCTGTTTCGTTCCTTATAAACTGTTTTTATATTTTCCCGATAAAGGCAAAACCTCGCTCTTTATCCTTAAAAAGCAGCTCCGTAAATTTCGCAACGTCTTCTTTCGTGATGGCCATAATTTCTTCCGTTATTTCTTCTTTCGTACGTACATTGCCGTAAAGCAGCTCCGATTTACCGATGGCGTTCATACGAGCTCCGGTGGATTCTTGAGACAAAAGGTATCCGCCCTTCAGTTGCTCCTTCGCCTTAGAAAGCGCATCTTCATCCATTTCGTTTTTGACAAACTCGGCGATTTCCGCATCCATAAGATCGATGACTTGCTTTAAGCTTCCCGGGTTCATACCGGCATAGATAACAAACAGCCCTTCCTTGTTGTAGAACACGGGATAGGAGTAGATGGTATAGACAAGTCCGTATTCTTCACGGATTTTCTGGAAAAGCCTCGAGCTCATGCCGCCGCCCACCACATTGTTGATCAGCATTACGGGATAAACCTCTTTGGTTCCGGCCGGAACGCTCTTGTATGCGACGCAAAAATGGACCTGCTCCGTATCCTTCTTGATTTTATTCTCTACAGGCGTAAATACGGTTTCATCACAGCAAGGCTTTTGCGAGTCGGTCTTCGGCCAATTGCCGAAGTATTTTTCCACTTGCTCCGCCAAAGCTTTCTCGTCGATGTTTCCGGCTACGGCAATGACGCAGTTTTCCGGATAATACATACGGCTCATGTAGTCCCTGATTTCGGCTTCGCCGATAGCCTTCAATACTTCGGGCGTACCCAATACCGGCATGCCTAACGCTCCTTCCGGCCATACCGTCTGCTGAATCACATCGTGAATCAACTCCTCGGGAGAATCGTTGTACAGGTTTATTTCTTCCAAAACCACGTTTTTCTCCACATCCAAATCTTCTTTTCTGAATTTGGAGTTAAACAACATATCCGACAATAAGTCCAAGGATGTTTCGAAATGATTGTCCAACGTTTTGGTATAATAACAGGTCATTTCTTTTCCCGTAAAGGCGTTGATTTGACCGCCGATGTTGTCGATTTCTTCCGCAATTTGCTTTCCGGTTCTCCTCTCGGTACCCTTAAAAAGCATATGCTCGATCAAATGAGAAATTCCGCGCTCGTTATCCCTTTCGTATCTTGATCCTGCGCCGACCCATATACCGGTACTGATCGAACGTACATAGGGCATTTTTTCATATACGATGCGCAGGCCGTTTTTCAGTGTAATTTTTCCGTTCATGATACCTCCAATCGACTTTATCTTGTATATTTTGTCCGATCTTTTCGGTTCCATTCGAGACAATAGGAAAAATTTATGTTTTGTGTCAAAAGACCGCATGTTAATCTGCGGTCTTTCTCTTTCTTTATATTATATTCCGTTATTTCGCTTTCTTCTTTACGTCTTTTTCTTGGTCCTTAAGAGCGTCTTTTCTGGAAAGATTGATTCGACCTTGTTTGTCGATTTCAATAACCTTTACCAAAATTTCATCTCCCACGTTCACGATGTCTTCCACGCGATTCACGCGGTTCGTATCCAATTTGGAGATGTGGACCATACCCTCTTTGCCGGGCAAGAACTCAACAAAAGCACCGAAATTCATTATCCGCACCACTTTACCCATGTATACGGATCCGACCTCCGGTTCGTTTGCAATGCCTTCCACGATTTGAATGGCTCTGCGGCCCATTTCTTCATTGTCGGTATAGACATAAACGTGTCCGTCGTCGTCAATGTCGATTTTAACGCCGGTTTCATCGATAATCTTGTTGATGACCTTACAGCCGGAACCGATAACCTCACGAATCTTATCGGGATGAATCTTCGTTTGGAATATCTTAGGCGCATACTTGCTTAATTGTTCTCTCGGCTTGTCGATGACCTTCAGCATGCATTCGTCCAAAATGAAGTACCGACCTTTTCTCGTAATTTCAAAGGCTTCTTCGATAATATCATAAGTCAAGCCGTCCACCTTAATATCCACTTGGATGGCGGTGATTCCGTTTTTCGTACCGGCAACCTTAAAGTCCATATCGCCGAAGAAGTCTTCGATTCCTTGGATATCCGCAAAGGTTACGTGGCGGTCCGGGTTTTCTTCGTCAATCACAAGCCCCGCCGAAATACCGGCAACCGGTTCTTTGATCGGCACACCGGCATCCATTAACGCCAAGGTACTGCCGCAAACACTTCCTTGGGAGGTGGAACCGTTGGACATCATGACCTCCGAAACAACGCGGATTGCATACGGGAATTCTTCTTCCGTCGGAAGAACCGGCAAAATCGCGCGTTCCGCCAAGGCACCGTGTCCGATTTCTCTTCTGCCTGCGCCTCTTGAGGGTTTTGCTTCGCCCACGCTGAAGGACGGGAAGTTATAATGGTGCATATACCGCTTGGTTTCTTCCAAGCCGATACCGTCCAGCATCTGTACTTCCGCCATAGCGCCTAACGTAACGGTAGAAATAATTTGGGTCTGTCCTCTTTGGAACAGAGCGGAGCCGTGGGTTCTCGGAAGCAGTCCTACTTTTGCATTTAAAGGTCTTATTTGGTCCAAGGAACGTCCGTCCACTCTCTTTTTGTTTTCCAGAAGGTTGGTACGAACGATCTTTTTCTGCAGCTTGTACAAAGAGTCGGTAATAACGTTAGGTGTTTCGATGTACTTTTCACCGAACTTTTCTTGAACAATTTCCGTCACTTTATTGACATTCAAATCTCTTTGGGCTTTATCTTCGACGAATAATGCTTCGACCATCATATCATGGGCAAACTCCCCGATTTCTTGGTAAGCTTCTTCGGGAACCGCCATGGATTCGTATTCGAATTTGGGTTTACCCACTTCTTTCGTGATTTCTTCAATAAAAACAATCAGTTTTTTAATCTCTTCGTGACCTGCTTTTATCGCTTCTAACATGATCCGGTCATCCACTTCTTGGGCCCCGGCTTCGATCATAATGATTTTATCCTTTGATGCGGCCAGCATCACATTCATTTTGCTGACTTCCGAATGCTTGGAGG
>JAAYHZ010000297.1 GCA_012744235.1 Clostridiaceae bacterium | reverse complement strand
TGAATATTTCTGATCTAGTGGCAATAACAAACTAATAGTGTAATTCCAGTTTCATCCACAGTCCTAGGTATTCCTTAAGGGCTTGCTTTGTTGCGGCCTTCGCGGGTCTTTTTTATTTTCACACTAACCCTCCTCTGTGCAACCTTTTTACGGTTAATCAAGTTAACCGACGAAACGTTCGCCGTGGTCGAATTTCGTCCGAAAGACCCGCATCCTAACGTTAAAGACGGATTGATAGCGTTGTAAATATCCCCGATGGCTCCTTGGGAGGAAGGAGAATTTGCTATGATACGTCCGACACGCATCGCGTAACCGTAAGCCTTACACAATGCTTCGTCGTCCGAGTGGATGACCGCCGAATGACCCAAACCGCCCAATTCAATCATGGCGTCCGCATACCGGAAGCCTTGTTCATGATCTTTACAAATGAAGTATGCCAAAACAGGCGATAATTTCTCTAAAGAGAGAGGATATTTAATCGAAGGCTCGGGCAACTTTGCAATCAATATTTTCGTGTTCTTCGGTACGTCAATTCCTGCTCCCGTCGCAATTTCGTAAGCGGACTTTCCTACGATGGCTCCGTTCACCGCCATTTTGTCCAAGTTGATTACATATTTTGTGAGCGGTTCGATTTCCTCTTCTTTGAGGAAATAGCAGCCGTACTTTTTCATGGTTCTTTCGAACTCTTCCGCAATTTCCTCGTCTACAATCACCGCTTGTTCCGATGCACAAATCATACCGTTGTCAAAGGTTTTTGAAATAATGAGGTCGGTGCAAGCACGATTAATATCGACGTTTTTGTTAATATAGCAAGGAACGTTACCGGGACCTACGCCTAACGCCGGCTTTCCCGCGCTGTAGGCCGCTTTCACCATTCCGGCTCCCCCGGTTGCAAGAATGAGAGAAACACCGTTATGCTTCATCAATGCATTTGTGGCTTCTAAAGAAGGGGTCTCAATCCATTGAATGCAGTATTTCGGTGCACCGCTTTTTATCGCCGCATCTCTTAATAACCGAGCCGCTTCTTTAGAGCATTGCTGTGCCGAAGGATGGAAAGCGAATATGATAGGATTTCTTGTCTTTGCACAAATTATGGATTTGAACATGGTCGTGGATGTTGGATTTGTAACGGGTGTCACTCCGGCCACCACCCCTACCGGCTCCGCAACTTCCACATAGCCTTCCATTTCGTTTTCTTCGATTATACCTACCGTTTTTTCGTCTTTTATGGAATGGTAAATATATTCCGTGGCAAACATATTTTTGATGACTTTGTCTTCAAAAACGCCTCTGCCCGTTTCTTCTACGGCTAACTTGGCCAAGTACATATGGTTATCCAGTCCGGCCAACGTCATGGCATGCACAATTCGGTCCGTTTGCTCTTGATCCATTTTCATATATTCCGCTAAAGCTTCTTGTGCATTTGCAACCAATTGATCAATCATTTCATTGATTTCGGATACTTGTTTTTCTTCTTCGTCTTTTTTTGCCATTTCATTACCTCCCGTCTTTCATTCTCACTTTTCCGTCTAAGGTATTGTTAAATTATTATCAATGTTATTATACTCCGGAGAACAGGACATTGTCAATATTTTAACGATATTTTTTGTTATTTTTATGTTAAATTTATGAAATATGTATTATGTATACAATGTTGAAATGTACAGTTTGGCCTCCGGTTATATGGACGAATATCAGGAAATATACGAATCATTCACTTGCTTTTTGTAGAAAAAATCATTCTAACAGTAACAATTCTTCCTTGATAGAAAAATTTTATCCAAATACACGA
>JAAYHZ010000296.1 GCA_012744235.1 Clostridiaceae bacterium | reverse complement strand
CTCCAATAATTTCAAGAGAGGATATCCTAATCCGTAGCAAGATACCGCTTGCCCTCCGGCAACCGTCAGCATGGTGATTCCTAAAGGCAGTGTGGATTCCGTATAAATGGTGCTGACAACCCATCCCACGACGATGCCGTTTACAATCACGGCAGGAAGAGGAACCAGTACTTTCTTCGATTTGCGAATAAGGTACGTGATGTATGCAGAGATCAAAGTGGCCAAGCTACCGAAAATAATATCCATCCATCCTAATCCTCCGGCGATATTCGAAACGAGACAACCGATAAACAAACCGGGAATTGCTGCCGATGTAAAGTACGGTAAAACGGTCAGCGCTTCGGCTACGCGCACCTGAATCGGCCCGTAGCTGATCGGCATCAAAAGGATGGTCAATGCTGCATATATAGAAGCGATAATGGCGGCTTTTATAATAAATTTCAACTCTATTTTCATTACTTCACCTGTTTTCATTTTTTGATTTTAGAACATATCCATTCTATCTTTATATATTTAATAACACAAGCGAGACAATAGAACAGCATATGCCGATAAAAGACAACTTATTCAATTTCTCTCCAAAAAACAGTCTTCCCACTAAAACAAAAGTCAATATATTGATGGAGTTTAAAGTCGGAAATAAAATTGTGGACGGCATTACGGTCAAAAAGTACATAAAAAACAAATTTACGGCATTCTGCGTAACGGCGGCAACTAAAACGAATACATAGTAGCGAACGGTATGCTTCTCGGTCAAATCCTTGGCTTCATTCTTCTTCCGGTCCTCTGTTTTCTCTTTGCTCTTCCTCGGCTTTATAAACATCAGCAAGACCAAGGATATAAGGGAGGAAGATACGGTATATAGCACCAAGTACTGCTTGTCCATTCCCGTGAAGGTATGAGAAAAGGCTTGGGTAAAGACTACTGCAATCCCCATAAATACCGTAGCGGAAACAATGAACAGAATCCAGCGAAGGGATTTTTTACGCTTATCGCCGTTTTTTACGCTTAAGTAAAACAAATATATCGTTATCGCGGCAAATACCACGCCAACGGCTTTTATAAAGTCCAAGGTATCCTTCCATAAGATAAAGCCGGTAATCATGGGTAATATGCTATGGAAGGTATATATAACGTTTGTAAGCCCCGTAGGTCCTTCTGCCAAAGCAAAAAACAGCAGAGAATATGAGATAATATAGCAGATCCCGAAGCATACGGGATAGATTAAAAAATCCATTGTCATGGGTATATTTTTATACGGAGGAATGGCAAATAGAAATATCGCTTGAAGCAAAGCATACATAAAAATGAAATAAACGGCATTATAAAAACCGTTTTTTCTGCTGCTTTGGGCTTTCTTTACGTAAACCGAATTAAGTCCCCTGCTCAATGCAAATACAAAAAACCATAGGGCGAGCATCATAAAATCTCCTCTATACCATAAAGCATTCTAAATACGTATTGTATACCGGCATCATACCGAAAGTCCATGCTTTTAAAAGATAAAGTTCGACCAAAAAACGTATTAATAAAAAAGGATGCATAATGCATCCTGTTAAAATACCTTATAACCTTTTACTTATCTTTTTTATTTTTTCGAACCGATAACGGTTATCATAAAGTGGACCGTGCGTGCAAATTCACCGTCGAAGGCTGAAATCGATACTTTATGCTGTCCCAATTGATACGGCTGGGGCGTCCATGAGAATTCTCCCGTACTCGGATCAAAGGAGGCTCCTTTCGGCAGCTCCACCGCTTTATATTCAAGCTCTTTATTCTTCGTGCTTTTTGCGGATACGGTCAATCGAATCTCCGATTTTGAGTTCACGATTTGATTCTTAATCGGTTCAAACACGGGATAGCTATCCGTAATATTCGGAAGAGGAATCCTAAAGCGCTGTCCGGCCTCAATGTTATATATATACCCTTTATCAAAATCCTTCGGATCTTTATACGAACGTACCGGTGACACTTGGCCGATATGAAGGATAATATCGCCCTTCGGGCCTTCTTCCGCACGCTCAATTCTATATGCACCGTTTTGTACACCGTCGTTTTCTACGTAGATATATCGGTTTTCTAGGACGGCAGGATCGATTTTTTGCTCCGGTGTTACGGTAATGGTATTTTCAAGGGCAAGCTCTCGGGTAAAATCCTTGACCGTGCCCGTGCATGCACCGATCAATCCTTTATTATCGTCAATTACGTCGCCGTCGTTTACGTACATGTAAACCGGTTGGCCGTCCAGTACGGAATATACGCCCACAAATCCGCGGAAATCAAACAAATCGTCTACGCGATACAATACCTTGTTATTCGTTGCATAAACTACATAATCGACTCGTCCGTTCTTAAGAGGAATACGGACCGCTTTTACCGCGTCATCCGCGGAAGGGGTTCCGCTTATAACCTTTACGGGAACGCTCGTCATTCCGGTATCGATATACCGTGTTTTTTTATAAGGTTCAAATACCGTCGTAAACAGCGTGTTTAGATTTTCTCCGGTCCTTCTTGCAAGCACGTATTCCAAATACGGAATATATTTCGTATTAACTTGAGGCGGCTTTCCTTGTGCAATGGCCACTTCGTCAAGGGTAAAATCGTTTAACATCGTCATTCGAAGATGCAAATCTTCTTGTACTCCCAAAACCCTACGGAAATCTTTCACTTTAAAGTCCACGGAAAATTCGGCTTCCGGCACAGAGTCGCGACGAACATGATCAAGCCACGTGAACCCCGGAGGGTATTTTAACATATCCACCGACCACAACGTGTCAATCGTATTTGGGTCCTTACCCCAAGGTACGTCAGGGCTTGCATAGGTTCCGATATAATTTCCTTTCTCATCCGTTTGAGGAACCAAGTTCAAACCTTCCGTTTCGAAGATTTCATCGGATTGGGAATGGAAGCTGTAAATATGATCGTTTCCGCCTACAATTCGGAAGAAATCCACTCCGTAAAACACCTCGTTTTCGTCATCCGCTTCCACCATGACGACGGTCCTTCGGTATTCTTTTGTCTGCGGATACGCCTTATTCGCATCCACATCGATAATCTTTACCCGTCCGGAATCGTCAAAATGATGAGGTGTCCCTGCGGTCTCCAGCCCGACTTGGGGCTTTCCGTCCACCATAACGGTATTATGAGACAAAGGCTTTGACACCCATTGTATTCGGTTAGGTTGTGTTCCCGTGTCCTCCGGATAACCTAAATCCGGAGCCATATTGAGTCCAAAGGCATCGATTCCTAAATTCAAAGCATCGTTATGCCCGTGTCCGGTTCCGATTCCGAAATAGACGGAAAAATCGCTGTGTGAATTGGTTCCTTGGTTGTTTCCGATAGAACGGTAGTTTGCGCCGTCCCGTACGGCGGCAAATCCGTAACCCGTCATCATATCGCTATCCAAATGGAAAGGACCGTATTGGTGAACAACCTCAAGAATTTGATCTCGTATTTTTTCAGGATCCTTTTCCGTAATTTCGCCGTTAAGACCGTTTACGGTATTGCCGTTTAGCATAAATACATATTGCGCAAGTCTCGGGTCTCCTAACCGTTTAAACCCGATTAAGGCCGTCTCTTTGGACAAGTTAAATCCGGTGGATGCGGTACCTCCGGAATCACCGATTTGCATGGTATAATAATCGGCCATAATGATAGGAAGCTGTGCCGTGAACATTTGGACAAACTTCGGGTTTTTATACAAATCCACTCCGGGATACGTTTGGTAGCCATATAACAGCTCCGCCACGCCTAAAAGCTCGTTCAACCACAAGGAATTGTAACTCGGAGATGCTTCGTTCCCCATACCGTTACGGTCCACAACATCCACAAGCTTTTGAAGTATGTTTACATTTCCTGCGGGACGAGGAGAGGTTTCATTTTCGTCCGGTTTCATGATCCAATCCAACCATTCTCCGGTCTCCGGCATGGTGTCCAGCGCAACGGCAGCCGTAGCAACGGAAAGCTGGGTCATACCGAAGTTTCCTGCTATCCTACCGTCTTTTGAAGCTGCGAAAATCTCCCGTAATATTCCGTCTTCAATGTTTTTGCGAATGGCTGCTGTGCAATCCTTCGGGTTTTCAAGATTATACTTCTTTGCTTTTTCACTTAAGAACGAAATGACTTCCGGATCTTCGAACATAGGGAAAAAGGCATCGTATGCACGAGCCAAATCCTGTGCCAGAGCGGTTTCCCATACGACGTCCAGTATCTTCCCCTTGTAGCCGTCACCACGGAAAGTGCGCCACCGATGCCAATCGAAACCCGGATAAAAATCGGCAACCCGATCCAACAAAATGGCACCTGCACGACCGTACTTCGGATCTCCGGTGTAGATATAGGCGTACATAAAAGCTCGAAGAGCGCCGTCAATCACTCCCCCGTGCCATAGACCTTCATGCAAGTAATAAGCAATATAATTGTGGCGTTCGACTACGCCGTTATCATAGACGTTGCCGGGGAAATAACCGAAGCCGTCGTCTACCCCCCAACCTTCGCCTTTTTCCGGGTAAAGAACGTTGACCAAATACCCGGGCTCACCTTTTGCAATTAATTCGTCGTTTCTTTTATGAGCAAGCTCGATATTAAAAATACCGTTTTCGTCTTTACCCAGCTCGTAGAAGCTTCCGAAATCATTAGAAGGAAAACGCCGCCTGCATTCCGGGCATTTGATTTTCCAAGGATCATTAATGGGATCGACAATCCAAGAATAAAGGCCGTATTTCGCGGCGATATTCGTTTTGCAATAACGACAGTAGAAACGCTCCGGATCCAAGGCTTCGCCGACGAAATAATATCGAGGAAGTCCTTCCGCAACAACCATCTCGTACAACGTATCAATGATTTTAACGTATCGTTCGGCTTCATCGATATAGCCTTTGCTTGCTTCCGCCGCCCATGAATATTTTTCAATGTTTTCACGGGCATTTGCTCGTTCTTCTTCGGTCCATATGGTGAGAGCTTTTTTATCCGATGCTTCCACGGATACCGTCACCGGATCCGGCCGGTAAGTTTCTCCTCGAAACACAACCGTCGCTTCGATAACCGCCGTACCCGTCTTATTGCCTTGAATCACGCCTCTGCTTGATAACGTGATAACATCATCGGGTTCCGCCGATACGATTTTGTACCGTACATCATAGGAAGGTATATAGGCAATACCTCCTTCGGACAAATGAGCAATCGGCTGTAACGCACCCTTCCCGCCTAAATAGACTGTTTTAGGAGCTTGCAAGCGCAGTGACAGCATCTCCGAAGGATCCTTTACAATAATGCTCTGTGTGGCGCTTTTTTGACTATTGCCGAAGGTCACCGTTACCGTAACGGATGTGCTTCCTTCGGAAAGAGCTTTGATGATTCCGGCGGAGTTCACCTCGATAATTCGCTCATCGTACATCCCGTAGGAAATTTCGCAGTCGTTAAGATTTACCGCTTTTCCGTCGGGAAAAAAGGCTTCTACGGAAGACGCAATCTCTTCGCCGACTGTAAGTTCGTATTGTTCCGGCTTAAACAAAACCAGATCAAGTACCCTTAACTCATAAGGGTGTATCGTCGTACCGTTAGCATCGTAGTATTCCATAATTCGTTCCCTTGCCATTAATAGATTCGAGGGTGAAGCAGCAGCGGAAGTACCTCCGAAGCATGGGTATCGGATGATCAGAATTGTCATCAATACCCAACCTATCCTAAGCACCTTCCTAAAAAAATCCCGAGATCTGTTCATGCCATCACCTCATCTGATTTTTATGGATCGTATCTATTATATCTCGAAGTTCGAGGTTTTGTAAGTATCTCGTTTGGATTATTTGGAAACCTTATTGAATAACATACTATTTACGTCCAAATGAAATACAGAAGGAGGGATTTCCTTCTGTATTTATAAAAAGCGGTTATAACGTATTATTCTGCAGATAAACAAACGGATTACGGTCTTCCTCGCAGTTTGAATTTGTCGCCCGGATCGTAATTTATAAAGTCGGGATTGTTGAAGATTTCGTCAACCATCTTCTGTAATCCGGCGGCATACAACTGTTCGATGTAATGAGCCCATTCGGTGTTGAAGTCGGAAATCTGTCCGTTTAACGCCCGATTTCGGAAATCGTTCACAATGGGATTTATCGTCTGCGTATACTCCGCATTCATCTCAACATATTTTTGATACAGATCAGGTCCCATATAGGGTGAAGAGAGGTATTTGTCGGGGTTTAAAGCGTATTTTTCGTACAAGTTGTATGCATACATATATGCCGGTGCAGACCACCATCCGTTTTCCACGGCATTGTAGGTTTCAAAGTCCGCCGTTGAAAAGTACGCCCACGTACTGAATACATGAAGCTCGCCTTGGTTTCTGTATTCTTCCGGCAATTCTTCGTCCGGGGTTTGGATTCTTACGCTCTTGTACGGTTCTCCTTCCCATCTCCAATGAATGCCTTCGATACCGTAATTGTAGCGTAAATGAGTATATTCGCTTTCGAAAGAGGTGTATTGGAGCAGCGTTAGAAGCCGAATTAATTTTTCATCCGAAACCTGCACTCCTACCATATGACAGCGATATAGCCCTTCTCCGAAAGGATCGATTCCATAAGTCGCGTCCGTAGCCACTCCTTCCGGCCCTCTGAACATAGGACCCATAACAAACCTTGCATCCGGGTCCGTATTTAACAAGATGTTCGTAGGAGGCAGCTCCCCGTATCCCCATGTGGTAGGTCGTAAATATCCGTCTCTGTGACATTGGAGAATACCCATCTTGTTTGTTCGGGAGATCTGTTGGTATTCCAAGTTCCAAGCTTGCTCGCCGGGCAGCTTTTTCATATAACCCTTCTGCAGGTTCTCGGATACCCACTGGAGGTAATCCTTGTAGGGCGTATAAGCATAGTAAGGAACCGTATCTCCGGTTACCTTATCTTTGTATAAATAATTGACATCATAAGCGAATCCGAACAAGCCTTCTTGAGTCATAGTAGTTGAGGAGTTAGGCAAAATGTACATCATACCGTATGTATCGTCGATTCCGTTTCCGTCCGGGTCATTTTCGGTAAACTTTCTCAACATATCATTCATTTCTTCAAAGGTGAAGTTGCCTTCACCGAAGAAGATATTGTCGTTCAGCTCTTCAAATCCCTCGGTTACGACTCGAACGGGATAAAGCTTGCTCATATCCATGCTGTAGCCGATGGCTTCCAACCAATCCAAATTGATGGCCGTAATGTCGTAAAAGTATTGGCATGCGTTGAATTGAATGGCGGTAATTCCAAGATATTGATCGGTCGTTCCTTTTACCAAGTTGTATCGGAAGCCGATCGGTACCCTTTCATATACCTCGTATTGACCGGGAAGATAGTTTTTAACTCAAACTTCGCACTTGAAAAAGTGCGTTCGAACCTAGATAATTCAATAGTTTAGTGCAAAAAAGTATGACAAGGAGACCTGGATTGTGGTATAATATTAATTAACAAATAAAACATAATATCACAACGAAGGAGCCCCTTGCCATGAATAGTATACCGGAAAATTATATCGAAGAAAAGCAGTTTAACGATAGAATCAATCTTTTTTTTAGAAAGTTTAAAATTTATCAAGCTCTGCAACATGCCAATGCTTATAAAAAAAGAGGTGTACCGGTAATTCAAATTTTTCTCTATTTGTTTCAATTGGTTTTCACAAACAGAAGTATGTATATGAACCTGATAAAAAATAAAGACAGCAACAGAGACAAAAATGTCGATTTTAAAAAAGATACTGTATATCGTTTCCTAAACTCTATATATATTAACTGGCAGACATTTGTTATGACATTGGCATCCACGGTTATAAACAGCCATGTAAAGGATTTGACATCGGATGACCGTATTAATGTCATTGTTGTAGATGATACCTTCTACGGCCGTTTACGAAGCAAATGTGTAGAGATGCTTTCGTTTGTCAGAGATCATACCGACAACAAGTGTAAAAAAGGATTCAGGTTGCTTACTCTTGCATGGTCAGATGGCAACACACTTATTCCGTTTAATTTTTGTTTGCTCACATCCGGCAAAGTTGAAAAACATTTGTGTAAAATGAGAGATGATATCCATAAAAACACCAATGGATACAAACGAAGAATGCAAGCCATGCAGAAAGCCCCTGATTTAATGATAGCGATGCTTCGGCAAGCAGTCGAGCAACACATACCTGCAAAGCACGTGCTGTTCGACAGTTGGTTTTCCTATCCTGCAATACTCATGGACATTGCGAAGTTGAAGCTTCACAGCATCGGGCGGCTTAAAGATACTCCTAATATCAAGTATTCCTTTAACGGAAAGAAAATGACCCTTAAGGAAATCTATAATTCTCAAAAAAAGAGACGTGGTCGTTCCAAATACCTTTTGTCGGTTGTCGTATCCATTCACAACAAAGAAGAAGAGACTATGGATGCTCGCATTGTATTCGTACGGGATCGGAATAACAGGAAGAAATGGATAGCCATCATTTCAACCGATTTGGCGCTTTCGGAAGAGCAAATAATTCAAACGTATGGCAAACGTTGGGATATAGAAGTTTTCTATAAAATGTGCAAGACATATCTCAATTTAGGTAGAGAGTTTCAAGGCTTGTCATATGATATGATGACGGCTCATACCGCAGTAGTCCTCAGTAGGTATATCATGCTGGCAATAGAAAATCGGAACAATATGGATAATCGAACTATAGGTGAGTTGTTTTATTTATGCTACGATGAATTGCAAGACATAAAGTTCGATGAAGTAATACAACTGATTCTCGAAATACTGTCAGAATGCTTAATGGAGTATTTCATGATTGATGATAAGCGAGTAAATGGGTTTCTTAGAATTTTCATTTCTAGACTTCCTGAATATTTAAAACTAAGATTACCCAAGTCAAAAGTCGCTTAGTTACATATATTACTTAAAAAGCTTATATTAAATTATCTAGGAATTTATTATATTAATTTACTGCGAAGTTTGAGTTATTAATGTTACTGGTGTGCCAGCGCTCATTGCCTGCACCGTTCAGGATACCGTCGGCCTCTAACCCACGGGCAATCTTTAGCATACTGGCACCCTCAAGGTATTCCCGATAAATGCGCTTTACGATTTCGGCTTCTTCGGGTACAACCACAAGGCGCTTATTCTCATCCTTGGTATAACCGAGGAACCGTGCGCAGTTGACTTGTATTTCACCTTGTTGGTAACGATACTGTAAACCCAGTTTCACATTCTGACTTAAGGACTGGCTTTCCTGCTGCGCAAGGGATGCCATAATTGTGAGCATAACCTCGCCTTTGGAATCCATGGTGTTGATTGCTTCCTTCTCAAAAAATACAGGAATGTTCTTATCTTTGAGCTGCCTGATGTATTTCAAGCAGTCCAATGTGTTTCTAGCAAATCGGCTGATTGACTTTGTAATAATCATGTCGATGCTTCCTGTCTCACAATCTTCAATCATACGGTTGAATTCATCACGGTTCTTGGTATTGGTACCGGAAATACCGTCATCAGCGTATATGCCAGCGAATTCCCATTCAGGCTTCTTTTTAATAAATTCTGTGTAGTGCTCAACCTGAGCTTCATAACTTTTTGCCTGCTCATCGCTGTCGGTACTAACTCTACAGTACGCCGCGACTCGGAGCTTAGGCTTTGCATCCTGCTGTCTGGCAGTATTTCCAACTAGCCTTCTTGCAGGAATGACCATAACATTCCCCATCAAATAACCTCGCTTTCTATCAGACTGTACAAGTATTCTGCTTGCCTGATTGGATTGTCATAATTTTCTGTAATGTCACAAAGGTGAAAGGCTGTAGGTGGCCTTTTTACATTTGGTGCATTGTAGCGGTCGTTGCGTCCAAGCTTTGTGGAACGCTTGCTTAGTTCAACTTCAACTGCATCGAAGGATTCCTTATCAATGATTGCTGGATAGAAATCATCACCAAGGTAGTGCTTGTTTCGCATCATTCTTTTAGAACCGGAATGAAGCAATTCAAGACCAGCTTCTTTAGCAGCATTGGTAAGCGACAGACCGCTTAAGTAGTTCTTGTAAAGCTCACGAACCTGTGCGGCAGCAGCTTCATCAATAACTGCTTTGCCTTCTTCGATTCGGTAACCATAAGGTGTGTGTCCCATCAAATTCTCTCCTTAAAAGTAAGACCGCAGTGAAGCACAAATCCGATTGATTGTCGGCTGTAAACTTCAATATGGTCAACGAATAGTTCAAATAAATCTTCGCTGTATTCAAGCAGCAATTTGCCACGTTCGCAGTAGTGCATTAGGCGCTCTGTCTCATAAACCTTTGTGGTATCGCCCGTCATAGAGCGGTTCAGGGCCTCAATATCGCTTCTGAATTCGTTTTCTTGCGTGAGTAATGCGTTGTTCTCTTGGGTAAAAAGAATCTGGTCAATGTAGCCTTGCCCCATCAATTTATACAAGGTTTCACGTTGTTCCGCATTCTGCTCTAACAAGGTTTCTAAGTGCTGGATGCGAAGCAATGTTTCATCACTAGTGTTGACTTGCAGCGATTCGAGATAAGGTTTCAATACCAGCTTGTGGCAGTAGATTAGTTTGTTAATCATAGTTGCAAATGCCATTTTAATATCATCATCCCTTAAGTAGAGCATTGAGCATTTACTGGTATCAACTAAGTGAGTGTTACATACCCATGCGACGTAGCTTGTGTATGTGCTTGAATGGCTTCTTCTGCGGAAGGTGTCACCACATTCTCCACAGATGATTTTGCCAGAAAAGGTATAGCGTTGTTGGTACTTATCACTGCCGCGCTGGATGCCTTTTTCATAGGCTCTTTGCTCAATGAGAGCAGCAGCGGCATCGAAATCTTCATGACTGATAATTGCCTTATGGTGGTCAGCAACATAGTATTGGTCGAGCTGGCCATCATTCCTATAACAGAACTTGATAACCCAAACTCCGTGCAACAGATGAAAGAGTGGCTTGCTGACAATGGTTTAGTTACAGATACCCTTGGTAAAAAGGCAGTGGCAGAACTCTT
>JAAYHZ010000295.1 GCA_012744235.1 Clostridiaceae bacterium | reverse complement strand
TGCAATAATACTAGCAATAAGAAGGTGGAAAAACCTTGACTTTTATTATATAATCAATAGGAAGATTGTACCGATTTATGTCATCCGGTATGATGGTATAAAAATGCGATTCCAATGGCCAATCAAGCGGAATGACTGAAAATGAATATGAAAAAAAAAGAAATATAATGGAGGTATACTACATGGGTTACTGTGATTGCAAGTGTTGTAAAGCGGATATCGGCCTGATCGGTTTGGCCGTCATGGGTGAAAATTTGGTATTGAATATGGAAAGCAAAGGCTTTACCGTAGCCGTATATAACAGGACAGTATCAAAGGTAGACAGCTTTGTAGAAGGAAGAGGCAAGGATAAGAATATTATCGGAACGCACTCAATCGAAGAATTGGTAGCTTCTTTGAAAAAACCGAGAAAAATTATGCTGATGGTGAAAGCCGGCAAACCTGTAGATGATTTTATCGATCTGTTAATTCCTCATTTAGACCAAGGCGATATCATTATCGACGGCGGAAACTCTCATTTCCCCGATACCATCAGAAGAACAAAGTATTTGGAAGAAAAAGGCTTACTGTATATCGGAACCGGAGTTTCCGGCGGTGAAGAAGGCGCATTAACCGGACCGAGCATCATGCCCGGCGGATCTCCCGCAGCTTGGGAACACGTAAAACCGATTTTCCAAGCCATCGCCGCTAAAGTTGAGGACGGAAGTCCTTGTTGCGATTGGGTCGGAGAAGACGGTGCCGGCCACTTCGTTAAAATGGTTCACAACGGAATCGAATACGGCGATATGCAGTTGATCTGCGAAGCTTACGATTTGATGAAATCCTTGTTAGGCATGAGTGCAGATGAAATGCACGAAGTGTTTAAAGAATGGAACGAAGGCGAGCTGAACAGCTATTTGATCGAAATTACCCGTGACATTCTCGGATTCAAGGACGAAGACGGACAACCTTTGGTAGAAAAGATTCTGGATACCGCAGGACAAAAAGGTACCGGTAAATGGACCGCTATCGCCGCGTTGGACGAAGGTATTCCCTTGACCATGATCGGCGAAGCCGTATTTGCACGTTGCTTGTCCGCAATGAAGGACGAACGTGTTGCGGCGTCCAAGGTGCTGACGGGACCGAAGCCCGTATTTGAAGGCGACAAGAAGGCCTTTATCGAAGACATCCGTAAAGCTTTGTATGCATCGAAGATTATTTCCTACGCACAAGGCTACACCTTAATGGCGGCTGCCGCAAAGACCTACGGCTGGAACCTGAACTACGGCGGAATCGCTTTGATGTGGAGAGGCGGATGCATCATTCGTTCGGTATTCTTAGGCAAGATTAAGGAAGCATTCGACAAGAATCCGAGCTTAACCAACTTGTTACTGGATCCCTTCTTTAAAGAAAAGGTATTGGCGGCACAAGAAAGCTGGAGAAGAGTCGTATCGGCTGCGATTATAAACGGTATCCCGGTACCCGGATTCACCTCGGCTTTATCTTACTTCGACGGATATCGGAAAGAAGTACTTCCCGCAAACTTACTGCAAGCACAACGCGACTACTTCGGTGCTCATACCTATGAAAGAGTCGATAAGCCCAGAGGAGAGTTCTTCCATACCAATTGGACCGGAAGAGGCGGAGAAACATCGGCGACACAATACAACGTATAAAAGAACGAACAAAGTTGGCGAAGAATATGAGGATGTTTTTCAAAAACATCCTCATGACATATAATCAAAGAAAGTGGAAGAGGAGTGAATACAGTGAATTTACCGTTTAAAATTGATTTGACGAATAAAGTTGCAGTTATAACCGGTGGCGGAGGAATTTTATGCGGCGCTTTCGCAAAAGCGTTGGCGGCTTGCGGTGCCAAGGTAGCCGTATTGGATTTAAGAAAACCCAATGCCGATAAAGTGGCCGATGAAATTGTACAGAACGGCGGAATTGCTATCGGCGTAGAATGCAATGTTTTGGAAAAAGAAAGCGTTGAAAATGCAAGAAAGGTCGTAACCGAAGGCTTGGGAACCTGCGACATCCTCATCAACGGAGCAGGCGGAAACCATCCGAAGGGAACAACCACAAAAGAATACTTGTTTAAAGAAGACTTGCTTAATAAAGAAGAAGGCGTAATTACATTCTTTGATTTGGACCAAAAAGGAATCGAATTCGTATTTAATTTAAACTTTATCGGAACCTTGATTCCCACCCAAGTCTTTGCAAAAGACATGATCGACAAGAAGGATGCGGTGGTCATTAACATATCTTCCATGAATGCCTTTACACCGCTGACCAAGATCCCGGCATACAGCGGCGCGAAAGCGGCCGTATCCAACTTTACCCAATGGTTAGCCGTTCATTTATCGAAGGTCGGCATCCGTGTTAACGCCATTGCTCCGGGATTCTTCCTGACGGATCAAAACAGAAGCCTGTTAATCAATCCGGACGGAACCTACACCGATCGTTCGAAGAAGATTTTAAGCCAGACTCCCATGGAACGCTTCGGAGATCCGGAAGATTTGATCGGTACCCTGCTGTGGTTAGTGGATGCAAAGGCCTCCGGATTTGTTAACGGTACGGTAATACCGGTTGACGGCGGATTCTCTGCTTATTCCGGTGTGTAAGGAGGCGGTTTGACGAACCGTAAAAACGGAGGTGAATTGTTATGAAAAGTATCTTTGTGAAGCCCGATAAGGGATTCGTTACCGATGAAATGTTGAATGATGCGATAAAACAATCTTTGGAGGGTCGTATAGAAAGCTTGAAAAAAGTTTTGATCATACCTCCGGATTTTACTCGTTTTCATTCTTTAGCGGGAAAAATCACCGCAATATATTACAATTTATTAAAGAATAGCTGCGAGATTGACATACTGCCGGCATTGGGAACCCATGATCCCATGACAAAGGAGCAGGTTTTGGAAATGTTCGGACCGGACGTTCCCTTTGATCGTTTTATCCATCATAATTGGAAAAAAGACGTTATCAAAATCGGAGAAGTGCCTGCGGAATTTGTAGCCGAAGTATCCGAAGGTCTCGTTACAAACGCCATTGCCGTGGAGGTAAACAAGCTCATCATGGACAAATCCTATGACTTGGTTCTTTCCATCGGGCAAGTGGTTCCTCACGAGGTCGTGGGAATGGCCAACTACAGCAAGAACATCTTTGTAGGCTGCGGTGGCAATACCATGATCAACCAATCCCATATGTTAGGTGCCTTCTACGGAATGGAAAGAATGATGGGTCGAGATCATACCCCGGTAAGAAAAGTGTTCGACTATGCCGAGCAAAACTTCTTGAAGGACGTTCCGTTGATGTATGTTTTGACCGTTACCACGGCGGTTCTGGACGAAGTGACCCTTCACGGTTTGTTCATTGGACGTGAACGGAAAGTTTTCGAAGAAGCCGTCGCTTTGGCTCAACAAAAGAACTTAACGTACGTAGATGAACCCTTAAAGAAAGTCGTCGTATACTTGGACGAAAGGGAGTTCAAGAGCACTTGGTTAGGAAATAAATCGATCTACCGCACCCGTATGGCCATTGCCGACGGCGGCGAACTTATCGTTCTTGCACCCGGCGTCCATAAGTTCGGGGAAGACGAAAGAAATGACGAATTAATCCGTAAATACGGATATGTAGGCCGTGACAGAGTATTGGAGCTGACCAAGACCGAAGAAGACCTGCAAAACAACTTGTCCGTTGCCGCGCATTTGATTCACGGGTCATCCGACGGCAGATTCTCCATCACCTATGCGGTGGACAAGCTGACCAAGGAAGAAACGGAGCAAGTCAACTTCATTTACGCGGACTACAACGAGATCATTAAAAAATACGATCCGAAAAAATTGAAAGACGGATTTAACACGCTCCCGGACGGAGAAGAGATTTACTACATCAGCAACCCGGCATTAGGCTTGTGGGCGGATAAAAACAAGTTTTAAATGAAAATGAAAACCTTCGAAATGATTTTGAGTTCGAAGGTTTTTTTGTAACCTTTTGCTTCATGAAACGGGTGCAATAGGATAGAATAAGGAAAAGTCGTTACGGTTGTGATTTTGAACAATAAAGAATAGGAGAGGTGAGCAATATGAGTGAAATCATCAACAACAGAGAATATCGTCAAAAGGTTCTGAAGGAATTGATTGGAGAGCTCCATGCGGGAAAAACCGTGGAAGAAGTAAAGCCTCGTTTTGAAGAGCTGATAAAAGGTGTTTCCGTTAAAGAAATATCCGAAATGGAGCAGGCTTTAATCAAGGAAGGATTGGCCGTCAAAGAGATTCAACGGTTGTGCGATGTACATGCGGCTGTTTTCAAAGGATCCATTGAAGAGATCCATAGGGAAACAAAGCCCGAAGAAACCGTAGGCCACCCGGTTCATACATTCAAGGAGGAAAACAAGTTCATAAAAGAGTTGATCGACGAAAAAATCATACCGGGCATGAAACGGTATAAGGAGGAGGGGGACAAGGATGCTTTGCTCAAGCCTCTGCAGCAGCTGTTGGAAATCGACAAACACTATTCAAGAAAAGAGAATTTGCTGTTTCCCTATCTTGAAAAATACAATATTACGGCTCCGCCAAAAGTGATGTGGGGTGTAGACGACCAAATTCGAGACGCTTTGAAGGAATGTGTTCGGTTGCTAATGGATGATACGGATGCGGATACGGTGATTGCGAAAACCGAAACAGCCGTGAATAAAGTAAATGAGATGATATATAAAGAGGAAAACATACTGTTCCCCATGGCGTTAGATACTTTGTCGGAGGACGAATGGCTGAAGATTGCCAAAGAAAGCTCCGAAATCGGATTTTTCTTCTACGAACCGAAAGAAGAATGGGTGCCCGAGCGTCAGCCCGAAGTAAGCGGACCGAAAGCCGATATCGGACCCCGGGACCATATCGAATTCGATGCAGGACACATGACTCCGGAAGAAATCAACGCTCTTTTGAATACATTGCCGTTAGACATTACTTTTGTAGGTAAAGACGGCAGAGTGAAGTATTTCTCCCAAGGCAAGGAGCGTATTTTTGCTCGTCCTAAAACCGTTCTCGGAAGGACCGTTCAAAATTGCCATCCGCCTGCAAGCGTTCATGTGGTGGAAAAAGTGGTGGAAAATCTCATGAGCGGGAAAAAGGACCGGGAAGATTTTTGGATCAAGATGGGAGACAAGTTCGTTTTAATACAATATTTTGCCGTAAGAAATGCAAAAGGAGAATTCCTCGGCATCATGGAATGCTCGAGAGACATTAAACCGTTACAAGAAATAACCGGAGAAAAAAGACTTCTTTCGGACTAAATGCATAAAGGTATATAAAAAGGCTGTTCGCAACAGCCTTTTTTACGCGCATTCCATTCGTTTAATGTCCCTGTATTTGGAAGGAGAAATACCCATAAAGTGAACAAAGTTTCGATAGAATGTACTAAATAATCAAAAAGAGGCCTGTACATAGCCTTACGGTGTACAGGCCTCTTGAACTTACCTGTAAATTTTATTAAACCCAGCCGAGATCCTTCATGACGGATTTAAAGTAAGCCAAGTCAACCTGTGCATACCATTCGCGGTCACCGGCACGAGGAGCTTCGATGCAAATGGGACCGTTAAACCCGGTTTCTTTCAAGGTTCTCAAATATTCGCGGTGATTGATTTCCCCGTCGGCTAGCGAGGTGGCAACACGTTTGCCGCCCACATTGATGCTGTTCTTCAAGTGAGCATAGAACAGTTTGTCTCCTAAATTCTTAATGGTTTCTTTGATGCTCGGATTTTTCGGGAAATAAACGGCATTGCCGTAATCCAAGTTGACGCCTACGGAAGGTTCGTCAATCAAGTCCGCCAATTTCATCGCGGCGGCAGGCGTATCATGAATGTAATTCATATGGGTTTCAAATGCAAAACGGAATCCCAATTCGTTCGCCAATTTTCCCAATTCTTTAAACTCGGTCGCCCATTTCCATTGATCTTCCGTAGCAATAAACGAACCGTGCTTGTCGTATTCGGAGTAGGGAGTTCCCGGAGTAGGGTTCATTAAGCTACCCGTGAAAGTGTTGACAACCGTTAATTTGAATCTTTCGGATGCAAGACGGAAAAAGTTAATAGCCCATTGAATTTCCGCTTCTCTTGCGCTTTTATCGGGTTTGTTAAGATTAGGTCCCGGTCCTCCGAAAAGAACATACTTCAAACCGCTTTTCCGAACGCCTTCCGCAATACTGTCCAGATATTCTTCGGTGGTTTCTTCGACACCGGTTCTTTTGCTTCTGAATTCGACGCCGTCATATCCCCAAGAAACTGCCTTTTCACATATTTCCAATATGGTTTGTCCTTGCTCGCAGTAATTAACGTGCATAATAATAGGTATCGACATATGACTACCTCCTCGTATATTGTATGCTATATGCCATTGAATCTATTGTATAATCATTATCTTTTGAAGTCAACGAAACCGCAGTGAAAAACACAGACCGAATATGGAACATTTTGTGATGAGCGTAAATAGAATAATGATATAAGTCAAAAAGGGTGGTTGTATGGAAACATTACGAATCGGTTCTACGGGTCCGTATGTGAAACTGATACAGAGTCTTTTGCGGAGAATCGGTTACGACCCCGGTCCGGTGGACGGGGTTTTCGGTAATCGTACGCGTCAAGCGGTAGCCGCGTACCAAAGAGACAACGGTCTGGCCTCCGACGGTATTGTAGGACCTCGAACCTGGGAAAGCTTTATGAATATATTAAGAGGATACGACAGCTATATGATCCGCCCGGGAGATACGCTGTATAACATTGCGAGACGATATTACACGACGGTAAACGCCATTTTGACGGCGAATCCCGGCATCGACCCCGACAATTTGATCGTCGGCGAATTGCTGATCGTACCTTACGGAATCGATGTGGTCTTTACCGATATTGATTATACATATACCATTTTGGAAATGAATATAATGGCTCTTCAATCAAGGTATCCTTTTTTGGAAACCGGCACCATTGGTAACAGCGTGTTAGGCAAAAACCTTTATTACATCCGTATCGGAAACGGTCCGACGGAGGTTTCCTATAACGGGGCGCACCATGCTTTGGAATGGATCACGTCTCCGCTATTGATGAAATTTATAGAGGAGTTCAGTAAAGCCTATTCGAACGGCACGGCGTTAAGAGGATACGACCCACGGGAAATATTCGAAAGCAGCAGCATCTATATCGTCCCCATGGTAAATCCGGATGGGGTAGACCTTGTTTTGGACGGCTTGGAGCCCGACAATCCCTATTACGACGAATTGCTGCAGTGGAACGATACGGGAAGGCCTTTCTCCGCCGTATGGAATGCCAATATTCGAGGGGTGGATTTAAACCGAAACTATCCTGCCAGCTGGGAAGAGGCGAAAGCCCAAGAAGAACAATTGGGCATCACGGGGCCGGGTCCCACAAGGTACGGCGGTCCTGCTCCGCTGTCGGAGCCGGAAACCCGGGCCATGGTTCGATTTACACGGGATCACGACTTTAAACTGGTGATCGCTTATCATACCCAAGGCCGGGTTATCTATTGGAAGTATAAGGACATTCGAACGCCTAGAGATTTGGAGATCGCTAACATCTTCGCCGAAGCGACCGGATATACCGTATCCGATACGCCGTCCGAAGCGGCATTTGCAGGATACAAGGATTGGTTCATTGAAGAATTTCGAAGGCCGGGATATACCTTTGAGGTGGGCTTAGGCGTCAATCCGCTGCCCATATCCCAATTCGACACGATTTACCGCAACAACGAGGAAGCGATGCTGTTAGCGCCAATTGTGTAAAGAAAAAACATGAAAAACACCGCAACCCGCCGGATTTATGGCGGGTTGCGATGAGAATTATTTACTCTTTATGATTTCCAACCAGTAGCCGTCCGGATCTTCGATAAAATAGAAGCGGCCGTTGCTTTCTTGGCAAACGCAGCCCATTTCTTGGTGCTTTTTGTACGATTCTTCGTACTCGTCGGTTACAAAGGCCAGGTGAAATTCATTGTCTCCCAAATTGTAAGGCCTGTCCCAATCCTTAAGCCAAGTTAACTCCAATTGATGTTGACTCGATCCGTCTTCCAAAAAGACCAGAATGAATTTTCCTTCCGGTTGTTCGTAGCGGCGAACTTCCTTTAAACCTAACGCTTCTTTGTAAAAGGCCAAGCTTTTTTCAAGATCGAATACATTAAAATTGTTATGCACCATCTTAAACTTCATATCCATTATCTCCTTTATTTATAGATCTTTTTTATGAAAAGCTTTATACGTTTTCTTTTTCGTACTTTATAGTTTGCCCTTTACGGTCAATTACGGCAATCTCAACGGGCAATCGGCTGCAAATCTGCTTGAAATCCTTCGTTACCCGATAATTGTCGCCAAAATGCATGGGGACAAACAGATCGGGTTTCATCAATTCAATAAAGTATTTTCCCCCGAGATAATAATATTCTTTTAATCGGGGATCCACCGGGAAAAACGCCACGTCAACAGGCTCGTCTTTCATTTTCTCCATTTCGTCGATGAATTTTTGACGGTCTTCGATCAATTCTTCTTCCGTGGATTCGTAGTACCAATACCACATATTCAGATCTCCGGCGTGGAAAATATTCAATCGATCCGTTTGCACGAAAAAGGATACGCCCAAATCCGTGGAGCCGTATGTCTTTACCGTTAAATCGCCCTTCATATATGTCTCGTAGGGACTCATCAATTTCATGTTGCCGATTCCTTTGTCAACCTTAATATCGTCGCTTAAAATGTAGTGAATATCGGGAACCTTATCCGCCCATTCCCATATGACGGGGTCATAATGATCCGGATGGCTGTGGCTGGAGAAAACGATCGTTTCTTTTTCTTTCGGGAACCGGTCGGGATCTAAAAACTCGTCCCGAGACAAGGAGGGTTTTTTGCTTCGTTTGAATCTTTCCCAATAGTCGAACACCAGAAACCGCGTCGGTGTTTCTACGGAAAAACCGCTGTGGTACAAATACCGTACAATAGCTTCGGAACGAGTCATAATGAACCTCCTTTGCATATGCGAACCGTAGGGTTTCACGATTTATCTGTTTTCATTATACAAAACCTTTCGCGACAACTCAATAAAAAACCGTTTTTCCCGTTCTGCAACCGTACAATTTACGATATAGCAAATTATTACCGGAATTTGGGTTTCTTTTTGTAAGCGGTTATGGTATAAACGAGCTTGTGCTCTTTCCGTGGATTCCTTCTTTTTACCTAAGGTCGGTTGTATAAAAGAGACGATAAAAATAATTAAAGTTCGAATTAATAAAATTAAAAATTTATCAAAATCTAATTAAAAATTTTAAAATTATTATTGACATATTTAATAGTGGAGAATATAATGATGCTGTGAGTCAGATGTCCGGCATCTCGCAAGAAAAATACTGTTGTAGCAGAATGGAGATGTGTATAATATGAATAACCGTATTTATTTAAAAGAACATGAAAATTACAAGCGCATAAAAGAGGATGATATTAAGCGGTTTTGTGCTTATGAAAATTTGAACGAAGACTACATAAAAAGCACCTTAAGAAGATCGAGACCCTTGCTTTCTTTATGGAAAGCGTTGAAAAAGAGGTTGGCCCGCAAAAATTCGGCGACAGAGAAAACAGTGTTGCCTGCGGCGGAGAAACGTTCAATTAGGGTTTTGAAAACGGTAAAATGAAAGGAAAGGGATATATATGTAATATGAAGTTCTCCACAAATGTCCGGTTTGCAGCAGCTCCCTCGTGATTACTTCGCTTGCTTGTGACAAGTGCAATACAAGAATAGAGGGACGGTTTGAACCAAATATCTTTTCCGTATTGGATGACAGCGATATGGAATTTCTCTTGGTTTTTCTTCGCTGCAGAGGAAGCATCAAAGATGTGGAAAAAGAACTGGGTGTTTCTTATCCGACGGTTCGAGGAAAGCTGGACCGATTAATACAAAACTTAGGTCTCAATCCGATTCAAACGCTAGAAGAGGATAATTAGGAAAGAGGGAAGAAACGAAAAGAAATCCTGGAGGCATTGGAGAAGGGCGAGATTTCACCGAAGGAAGCGATTGATTTGATGAAAAACGTGAAGGAGTAAAAAAAGGAGGGTATAGAGATGGATGAAAAACTGAAAATTCTGGAGATGATCGAAAGCGGAAAAATTTCGGCAAAGGAAGGGTTGGATTTACTGAAGGCGTTGGAAGGAGAAACTCATACCGAAGTAAAAAAGATCCAAGGCCCCTCTTCCGGTTCAACAAAGAAGTATTTGAGGATTCGCGTAAGAAGCGAAGTGGAAGACGTTAAAAACGTCAATATCAACATCCCCTTGAAATTGGCGAGATTGGCATCGAAGTTTGTAAATTTGGTGCCCAAGACCGCACGAGATGAAATGGAAGAACAGGGTATTCGTTTGGAGGACTTAAAATTAGATGAGATCATCGATACCTTGGAAGAAGATGCGGAGCCTCTTCAGCTGGTGGATGTGAAGGGTGACGGGGTTAACGTGGATATTTCCATCGAGTAGGTAGCGTCATGAGAGAAAATAAAGGTTGGTTTTTTCGAATAAAGGTGGATACCGGTAAGAAGTTCAAGATCAATATTCCGCTCCCCATCTATGTTTTCACCGAATGCTTCTACTCTCTGGAGGGTTGGTCTTTGATACTCGATTGGGCCCTACCTCGGTTGATGACCAAAAAAGCTTATGACGAAACCTTCGGAAGCTCCTTCGGCTTCTACAATTTGGTTCAACTGATAACAGGTGTATTTGAAACGCTGCAAGATTGCGGTAGATTTTCTTAAGTGGAAGTGGATTCCGGCGATGCGAAAGTATCCATTCAAATCTTTTAAATAGGAGGTAATTCTCGTGAGAAAACAGTTGATTATTATGCTTTGCTATGTTGCCGTCATTTTCTTATCCGTACTTATCTTTCCCGGAGTCGAGTTTCGATCCTTGTCCGCCATTGTCGGAATGGGAATTTTGTTGTGGCTGGTGAATTTGATTATCAAGCCCTTGCTGCTACTGATAACGTTGCCTTTAAATATCATCACGTTCGGTTTGATGAGCTTGTTCGTGAACACATGGACGATACGAATCGCAGACCGATTGGCCAAAGGATTTTCCTATCCGAATTTCGGAACCGCTTTTGTTACGGCCCTTATACTCATGGCGGTCCATTTGGTTTTGATTGACAACAAAGAATCCGTATTAATGAAGAAGCTGTCTTAATCTTTGAAGAACAGCTTTCTTCTGTTTGCACAGCACTTGCAATCCTCGTGACGGCACAGCGCCAGTACCGGATATTTTTTAAAACAAGGGATTAAGGTTTTCATCATACGATAAGAATCGATCAAGTACGATTCGGAAGGACCGATACTGCACTTCTTCATAATGTTTTTTTCCAGTAGCAAAGGGTCGAATATATCGAAGTTCTTACTGCAGCCCGGAATATATCTTGTCAAAGGATATTCTCTGACGGATCCGTCATCCTGTTCCGTCAAATAGACCGTTCCCTCGGGTAAGGGATAGGACGCTTCCAAATAAGGAGCATCGGCCAAATGCTCGACTACATGGATGCTCGAATTTCTCGTATTCTTCACGCCTAAAAGCAGAATTTTTCCGCCCATTAACGCCGCTTTATGAAAAGGAGTATTTTCTTCGAATGCATAGATAAAAGGGGAATGGTGCTCGATGAGCCAATCGGCTTTTTCACCCCATGCCGCCGCCGAATGGGTAGGATGCAAGCTTCTTTTGACGCCCTCCATTCTCCAAAAGGTGTCGGGAATGACGCCCGTATGTTTTTTGCATCCGGATTTTTTCGGATGAAAAGGTCCGTTGTCATTGCACGATAAGCTTGAGGTATGGGTAGGCATAATCAAAGCGCCTTTTTCCGTTATGATTTCCTGCAATGCGCGTATCACCGTTAACGCTCCGCCTTCCACATGGCCAAGACTAGACAAAGAGCTGTGAAGTGCCAAAACATCCCCTTTTT
>JAAYHZ010000294.1 GCA_012744235.1 Clostridiaceae bacterium | reverse complement strand
GCGGTGGTAATCGGAATGCTTTTTACCGCATGCTCCGAAAGCTTCGTTGAAGACCCCAATCTTCAAACGGAAAAAGAAGAAGAACAAGAAACCGTCCCGGAAAGCCCGGAAAATACCGAAAATATAGAGAGCGAGGCTATAGAGTACCGCTACACCGAGGAAGGATATATCGTTCCGGAGCAAGCGGAAGAAATCATAAAAGAAATATCCGATACCGTTTTAAAGGCCATTGCCGAAAAGGACGTAAAAACCTGGGCGGCTTATGTCCACCCGGAAAAAGGAGTCCGCTTCACCCCGTATACCTACGTGGAGAAGGATAAAGATATTATTTTTACCAAGGATCAAATCGAAAGCTTTTTTGACAACGAGAAGACCTACCTGTGGGGCTATTACGACGGGTCCGGAGACGATATCCTTTTGACCCCTTCGGAGTATTATGAAAAGTTCATATACACCCACGACTTTCTAAATGCCGAAAAGATCGGCTACAATACGGTCCTAAGCTTCGGCAACGCCATGGAAAACCAATTCGAGGTTTATGAAAATCCCATCATCGTGGAATACTATTTCTCCGGCTTCGATCCGGGCTACGACGGTATGGATTGGAGAAGCTTACGCTTGGTGTTCCAAGAGTACCGGGGAGGATGGTATTTAACGGGCATTATCAATAACCAATGGACAATATGACAAAGGATGAAAAGAATGCTACACACCCGGATAAGCAACCGGTATAATGGAAGAAAAGGGAATACAAACAGGACAAGGAGTCATGATCATGAAACTTGGCGTTATTATCGGTTACGAGAAGAATATCCGAGAGAAGTTCAAAACTCTCAAGGAACTGGGCATTCCTACCTGCCAGCTGTCCATCTGGAATTTGAATGTGATCGACGATGATGCTTTACGGGAGGTTTCCAAAGCATCGGAGGAATTCGAAATCGAGATTACCGCTTTATGGGGCGGTTGGCCGGGTCCGAAGGTATGGGACTTTGTCCAAGGACCGATCACCTTAGGGCTGGTTCCGAAAGAGTATCGAAATCAAAGAATGGATGCCATGCTGGCTCATTCGGATTTTGCCTTAAAGCTGGGGGTGAAGGATATCGCCACCCACGTAGGGTATATACCCGAAAACCCGTCGGATGAAAACTACAGAAGCTTAATCGCCACCCTGCAGTACATCGTCCGGCATTACAAGGGCAGAAACCAAAACTTCCTATTCGAAACCGGGCAAGAAACTCCGATTACATTAAAGCGCACCATCGACGATATCGGGCTTCCCAACGTAGGCGTCAATTTGGATCCCGCCAACCTGTTGATGTACGGGAAGGCCAATCCGGTGGATGCATTGGACATCTTAGGTCCTTACGTTTTGGGCGTCCACGGAAAAGACGGCGAATATCCTACGGACGGATACCGGTTGGGGAAAGAAAAGCCTTTAGGAGAAGGCTCGGTTCGATACGATCTCTTCATAAAGAAATTGAAAAGCATCGGTTATACCGGAGCCATCACCATCGAAAGAGAAATCTCCGGTGAAAAGCAAATCGAAGACATTAAAAAAGCAAAGGCGCTTTTGGAAAAATACCTTGCGGAATAAAGGATAAACAAGGAAAACCGCTTTTTGGGAAAGTCCTTCCCGGGCGGTTTTCTGTTTTCAAATAAAAG
>JAAYHZ010000466.1 GCA_012744235.1 Clostridiaceae bacterium | reverse complement strand
TCTTTAATTTGTTTTCACTTAAGCACTATTTTCAAATTGAAAAAGATGTGTACCGGTTCGTCCGGCTTGAATTTTACTGTGAAGCTTATTTACGTTAAAAGCCATAGCCAGTAGTATGCTCTCGGCAAGTACATTCGCCTTACCTCTGCACAAAAATCTCCGAAATCCCATGTCCTGCTTTATTGTTCCGAAAGATCCTTCCGCCTGTATGCTTCTGTTTATTCTAAGCATGCAGCCTTCTTCGCTCCGTATTCTTTCCATGGCTTTTTCTCGTTGTCGGATAAATTCCTTCGCCACGTGAAGTCTTTTTACCCTTTCAGTCAACGGAATCTTGCTATTTCCTTTTATACATTTACTTTTGAAGGAGCAATCACTGCAATCTTCGCATGTATAAACCGTTTTCTCGCTCAAAAATCCGTTTTTGCTTCTTTTCTTTATTATATCGCTAACGACAAGTTTTCTCTTGTTATGACAGACGTAATAATCTCCTTCTGCATGGTATTCCATATTTTCCATAAGACCAATGTCATTTTTATATTTCTTGGTTTTGGATTGTTCGTAATTTAACGGTTTAATATACGCCGATTGGCCGTTTTTATCCAAGTAAATATAGTTTTCTTCGCTTTCGTATCCTGCGTCCGCGACAACTTTTTTGTATTTGAATTTTAAATGGGATCTCATTTCATTCAAAAAAGGTATTAGAGTCGGTGCATCCGTTGTGCATTGATTCACCGTTACCCATGTTATGTACTCGGAGTCAACGCCATGCTGAATGTTATATGCCGCTTTCAGCTGACCGTTGCCCATAGCGTCCTCTTTCATTCTCATAAACGTCGCATCGTGATCCGTTTTTGAAAAACTGTTGCGGTCTCCGCATACATGTATGTTTTTCGTATATTCCTTCAGCTTATCCAAATCATTCTCCAAAGTCTCAATGGATCGTTGGAAAGGTGTTTTTCTCTTCCCTTTTCCATGTACGAACTCGATGTTTTCTTCCTTCTTTATGGCATACAGTCTCTTGCGTAACTTTTTAACGTGTTTCATTTCGACTTGATTATTGTATACTATTTTGATTCCGTACTTTTCCTCGCATTCCGCGAAGAAATCCGCCAATTTTGCAAGCAACTTCTCTTGATTTTTTGTGACCGCTCTTTTCCAGACAAAAGTGTATTTGTTTGCACACGCCTCTATTTTCGTGCCGTCAATAAATATGGCGTCGCCGGATAATTCTCCGATATCATAGAGAAATTCGGACATTTCACTCAAAATTCTTTTGGCACAAGGTGTGAAATGCAAGCTTCGAAACCTGGAAAACGTTGCATGATCAGGTACCGGCATACCCTCTAAAAGGTACATAAAATTTACATCGCGACGACATGCTTTTTCTATGTCTCTTGATGAATAAATATGATTCATGTATGCGTAAATTAAGATTTTAAGCATCTGACGCGGGCTTGCTTGGTTTCTCTTTATACGAGAATAAGTCGAATACAAATCTTCTAAATCCATCTCCTCCACAAAATGACTCAACAAGCGAACCGGATCATCGTCAGGAATTTTATATTCCAATTCTATTGGAAGTTTTAGTTGATAATTTCTTCGTTTAAATGTATACTTCTTATTAAGTTTTAAG
>JAAYHZ010000293.1 GCA_012744235.1 Clostridiaceae bacterium | reverse complement strand
CTTCGGACCCTATTCAAATTCGGGCGGCGGAAATCATGTTAAACAGCGACCATAGATACCAATTTCGATCCATGGACGAAATGAAATTCGAGCTTGCGGTAAGAAGCGCTACGGTAAAAGCGGCGAAGGATTTGAACAACAGCAACTTTGCCTTTGCCGTATTCCGAAAATCTCGCTGCAACCCGGCTTACTGGAACCGGGAGCCGGACGGAGGCTTTCGATTGAAGCCGGGTGTAAAGCCAAGCGACGCCATAAAAAACATCTACGATCAAAGCCGCCTTTATGCAACGGAATGCTCCACCGCCATGGTAATCGTCTTTTACAAAGCTTTGGTTGACGTTTTGCCCGCTCCGTTGTTCGATTCTTTGTTTCCGGATACATATTTAATGAATTGGCAGTCCTTAGACAGCGATTTGGGGCTGAGAACACGGCACGACCCGGAAAAGTATATACCGGGAAACTGCCGATACTTTAAAAATCCGGACGTCAATCCCTTGACTCCGGAATGGCAGGGCGAAAATGTCATTGATTTCGGAGACGGATTGTACTACGGCCACGGTATCGGTATACGCAACGCGGAGCAGATTATCCGTGCCTTAAACCAAAACCGTAAACGAAACGCAACCCGATCCGCATATTTAATGGACTCCTCCACCAAATTAAATTACAGTCGGTTGTACACCGCCTATGCTCGGTACCGACCGTAAAGGGATAAACACCCCTTTACGGCTTCTTTTTTATCAATGTCCGTTATTTTCCTTTTGGCTCCGTGAAATTTCGTACAAACATATGCTCTTTTTCCAACAAAGAATCGATGGTGTCAAATCCCAATCTGTGCAAAAGCTCAATGACATGAGGATTTTCCGCCGGAGTTTCATAAAGGGCGGTATCGCCGTAACCGTCGACGTTTACCGTTCCTTGTTCTTTGTCCAAAATGGCTTTCGGCCCTCCCACGCAGCCGCCGACACAGCCCATTCCTTCGATAAAGCCGGCATGAACGTTACCCTCCAGCAAATCGTTTAAAAGGGCTTTGCATACGCGGACTCCGTTTCCGTAAGCGGCGGTAAAAGGAATCTTGCGATCCGGCTTCAATTTTTCCAACGTGGTTTTAACGGCGGTGCTAACACCTTTTGTTCTGGCATAGATGCGGCCGGCCTTTGAAGAATGCTCTTTTTGGTCTTCGGGAAGCTTCGCAGGGTCGATTCCCGCCGCATCAAACAAATTCTTCACTTCCTCGAAGGTCATTACGTAATCGACGGAATCCTTGATATCCGGCTCTAGCTTCCGCTTTTTTCGCCACGCAGGGGCCGACGAACACCGTAATGGCTCCGGGCCGCACTTTTTTGATGGCTCGACCGCAAGCCACCATTGGGGATACGGAAGGAGGCATATGGGGAATCAGGCGAGAATACACCTTTCGGATCATGGCAATCCAGATGGGGCAGCAGCAGGAGGTCAGCATGAAATCTTTCTCCGTGGTGATGTGGCGGTCAAATTCCAAGGCTTCCTTCAGCGTCAATATGTCGGCAAACAAAGCCACTTCAATCATGCCGGCAAAGCCTAATCGCTTAAACGCCGAACGAAGCTTTCCGGGAGTGACCTCATCGGAAAATTGGCCGATGAATGCCGGTGCAATCATGGCATAGACCGGAGGATCTTTTCTGTACAGATTTCGGAACAAAGGAACGATGTCTTTTCGGTCGATCAAGTTTCTGTATTTGCAGTGCTCGATACAGTCGCCGCAGCCGATGCATTTATCGCTTAATATTTCCACGTTGCCTTCCCGGTTCAGACGAATGGCGTCAAAAAAGCAAATTTTTTCGCATTCGCACCGTTCCTCATCGCTGCAGCGGCACGTGCCGATATTGATGACCGGCGCACACTTTTCCGGATTGAGAAGACAGTCCAGGGAGTTCGGATCCGCGTTAAAAGGGGTATCTTTTTCCAATTCGTCTTCCAAATGGCCGGATACCGCGGCCTTTACTACTTGGTCATAGAGAGAATAAAAGTCGGTCATAGTTCCACCCTTTTTTTATTTTTCTAATTTTCTTATGGATTCTCCTTGTACTTTCCTATTATACCGCACATCGTTAATTATATCATCTTCGTTTTCGGAACTTTATCGTTATTCCTTACGTCTAAAAATTTGAAACGAAAAAATTCGGCACACAAGGAAAGGACGGGTGAATTATATGGGAATAGCAGTGAAGATAATAAGCGTTGTTTTGGTTACGGTTATGCTTGCCGCCCTTATGACGGGATGTACCGAACAAGTATCGGCTTTGGTTATTGCGGAAAAACAGGACGAAGTTATACAAAGAAACAATGAATTTGCTTGGGAATTATTCAAGGTGTTAAATAAAGAGGATGCGGATGAAAACGTATTCATTTCTCCTTTGAGCATTTCAACGGCGCTGACCATGACGTTAAACGGAGCGAATGGCACAACGGAAGAAGCCATGAAGGAAGCCTTGTTCTACAAGGGTTTGGACATGGCCGCTATCAACTCCGGAAACAAATACTTGGCGGAACGTTTGACCCGGATGAACAAGGACGTGACTATAAAGATCGGAAACTCCATATGGATCAAGGATCAATTTCCGGTGAAGAAATCCTTTGTCGATGTGAATAAAGACATGTTTAACGCACTGATTGAAAATGCGGACTTTTCCAAGGATAGCACCGTGGACAAGATCAATAAATGGATTGGCAATGCAACGGAAGGTATGATTGATAAAATGATTGATCCTCCCATTCCGGAAGATACGCTCATGTACTTGATCAATGCCGTGTATTTCAAAGGAGACTGGACGAAGCCCTTTGATCCGAATCGAACATTCAAAGGACAATTTACGACAAAAGACGGCCAAACAAAAGAAATGGACATGATGACAAAGTCCGAGAGCATGGAATACTATGAAGAAAACGGTGTCAAGGCCGTAAGACTTCCTTACGGAAAGGATAAGTCCGTTTCCATGACCTTGATTTTACCGGCGGAAAATACGGATATTGACGCATTCATTCAAGAAATGAATGTGAGCAAGTGGAATGAAATTCGGGAAGGCTTGATAGAGCGAAACGAAGTAAGGCTTCAAATACCGAAGTTTAAAATGGAATACGGTATCAAGGAATTGGAAGCCGCTTTAACGGAACTGGGCATGGGTGAAGCCTTCTCCGACCAAGCCGACTTTTCCGGCATCGCCGATGCAAGACTTGCCATCGGCACGGTGAAGCATAAAGCGGTGATCGACGTCCATGAAGAAGGCTCGGAAGCGGCAGGCGTTACCGTTGTAGGTATTCGGCTTACGTCCGTTAATATCGATATGCCGCAATTCATCGCGGACCGCGCCTTTGTATTCGTCATCGCCGATGATACGGACAACAACATTTTGTTTATGGGAAAAATGGTGCAATAAATCGCTCATATCTTATTACTCCATCTTCTATATAT
>JAAYHZ010000033.1 GCA_012744235.1 Clostridiaceae bacterium | reverse complement strand
TGCTTGGAGGTGGGATTGAAAACGAACTTGTCGTCAACAAGTCCGATAATGATTCCGCCGACCGGTCCGTCGAAGGGAATGTCCGAAATGTTTACGGCAATAGCCGCTCCGACCATTCCGGTAATTTCCGGTGAATTGTCTTGGTCTACGGATAAAACGGTACAGTTAATAACCACATCATTCCTTAAGTCGCCAGGGAACCGAGGTCTTAAGGGGCGGTCGATGGCTCTTGCGGCCAGAATGGCTTTTTCCGAGGGTTTTCCCTCTCTCTTTACATATCCGCCCGGAATTTTTCCGACGGCATACAGCTTCTCTTCAAAATCAACGCTTAAAGGAAAAAAATCAATTCCTTCTCTCGGCACGGATGAAGCAGTGGCTGTGCACAACAATACCGTATCGCCATAGCGTATCAATACGGCACCATTTGCAAATTGAGCAACTTCGCCGGTTTCAACAATTAACTCTCTGCCGGCATAATCGGTCTTAAATACTTTATGCATGAACAAATCCTCCATAATACGTTTATTCATACACTGCATTCATCGTGCAAAATTCCAGAAAACTGACACCGAAGAGCATCTTTCCTGTATGAAACATGCTCTTCGGTCTCAATTTTCTGTTGCCAATGAATGCAAGTGTATTGTATTAAATTTATTAAAATTATGTTATTTTATAACAAAAGGGGGCATTCCCCCTTTTTTGTTACTTTCTTAAGTTTAGTTTCTCAATGAGTTCACGATATTTTTCGATATCGGAATCCATTAAATAGTTTAACAATGCACGACGGCGTCCAACCATTTTTAACAGACCTCTGCGGGAATGATGATCGTTCTTATGAATTTTTAAGTGTTCGTTCAAATGGTTGATTCTTTCCGACAGCAAAGCAATTTGGACTTCCGTCGATCCGGTATCGTTTTCATGAAGCTTGAATTGATCGATAACCTCTTGCTTGCTTCTTTTCATGGTTTTACCTCCTTTTCATTCAATCACCGAAAGCCAGGTAAGAAGTCGGAGACTCTTCAAACTTAGCAACCGGTTATACAAAGTAGGATTATAGCATATTCCCGTTAATTTGTAAATAAAAATTTATCTTTCTCTTTTGTCTTTAACAACTATGCATACATCTTATTATATGCTATTATATTTACTATAAAAAAGGGTGATGTAGGAATATTTAATAGCTAATCCCGTATGTATGAAGATGTATAGGGTGACTTTCCAATTTTATGTACGTTTTGTACTATAAATAATATTTTTGCATCGTATCTGTTTTAAAACATTATAATTAGGAGTGTTCATATCATGATTAACGTCTCTTTTATGGATATGTTAAGAGAAATTGGCACTAGCGGCATAATCATCATTGCCATCATTATTTTTGTCTTTATTGTAGCCTTATTAACAAATTTTATTACGATTCTCCGATATAAATCGATTTCGAGCTGTTTTGATAACAAAAAGCAAACAAAAACCGGTATATTCAGCAACGAGCTTTTGAACAGTATCGTTCAGGAATATAAAATTGCGGCAAAAAATAGTCTCAGCGAGGTTAACACCCAAGCGATCATCGAAAAAAGCTTCAATGAAAATATGAAATTAATGTCCATAGCCGAGTCTTTTGTGAAAAAAAGCCCTGCCATATTGGTCATCCTGGGTCTGTTCGGAACATTCTGGGGCTTGACGGCTTCCGTAACAAAGCTGATTGAAATCATCACCTCCAACATCATCAACGATGTGGAGGTCAATATGGGACAGCTTTTGGAAAGCTTGTCCGGAACGGCTTCCGGCATGGGCGTAGCCTTTTCTACCAGTTTATTCGGGATCGCCTTCAATATCTTATTGACGGTAATATTCATCTTTGCAAGCTGCGAGGATGCAAGGGTATCTTTGATGGTTATCATTGAAGAATATTTGGATAATACCGTTTCCATCGTCATTTCGAAGGACAAACAAACGGAATACACGATGCTGAACAACATTTTAAGAGAAACCTTCGTGGAATTCGGTGCCAAAATACAAGAATCCATGACAAAGACCGTGGAAGACTTCGGTGAAAAATTGACCCACGTGGTTATGGACGTTTCTCTATCCTCCCAGACCTTGGACAATACGGTGGAACGGTTTGACAAATCCCTTGAAAACTTTGCCGTCAATATGCGAAGCTTAAGCGACTTCAATACGAATATGAGAAACAATATTCAATTGATGGACGTGAACTTTATACGAGTAACCGAAGCTTTAAACGAATCCGCTTCGGTCATCACCGAAAATTACTTAACGATCAAAGAGTTTTCCGATAAGGTGAAAGTCATTGCCGACCAAATTACGGCCTTTAATACCGACATCGTATCCCAGATCGAAAGTGTCGTAGACCAAATGGAACACACCGTTTCCTTTGTGGGCAAGTTATCGGAGGAATTAAAATCGAATACCGACACATCATCTTGTGAATTAAGGAAGATACAAGAAAATTTCATTGAATCCTTACATACGTTCAATCAAGACCTGAAAGAATCCGGAGCACAGCTTGCCCAAGCCATCACCGATGCTTTGGGCGTAGGCATCGGCCGGATGTCGGAAGACGTGGCAAATCGTATAGATACCGCTTTAAAGGGTGTCATGAATTCATTGGAAAACTTCGAAGAAAACGAAAAATCCTTGGCAAAAACCATTGCGCTTTTGCCCCAGCAGGTCATGGCATATAACAAAGTGGCTTCCGATCAAATGCAAGAAAAATTGGATGAGTTGGTCAATACGGTCGGAAAAATCGAAAAAACTCAAACAATTGCCGTTTCCGAGCAAGAAGAAGCGATGCCGAAGAAAAAAAGAGGCCGGTTGAGAATATAACAAAAATTGAATGTCCTTTGCTTGTTTTATTTATTTGCGGGGTGAAAAAAATTGAAAGATAGAAGAAGAAATTTTACGAAAACGGCACATGAAGAGAGCTATTGGCCTTCATTTGCCGACGTCATGTCCACTTTTTCGCTGGTTATGCTGTTTTTAGTGGTTATGGTGTTCCTGAAAAACATATCCATATCCATCAATTTAAAAGGAGAGCAGCAGAAGCTAATCGATACGAGACATGCACTTCAAGAACGTGAGGCCGAACTGACGGAAAAACAAAATCTGTTAATCCAATTGGAATCCCTTTTAAACGCCAAGGAAGAAGCCTTGATCATATTAGGTCAAGAACTGAACGCCTTAGAGCAAGAATTGGAAACCAGCAAAGAGGAACTGAAATCCATTAATGAAGAGAAAAAGAATGCCGAAGAGTTGCTGGTAATCCTCATACAAAGCTTGGAAGAAAAACAACGGATTATCGCGGTTAACGACGAGGAATTGAAGCTTCTAAGAGGGAAATTGGAAGAAATCTCCGTTATGAGAGCGGAATTGTTCGCTTCGGTTAAAGAAACCGTTGAAGCCCAATTGGGTACTACCAACGAGCAAGGTCTTCCCCTTGTCGAAATCGGCGATAACGCCAACATCATCATAAACGAAGCCGTATTATTCGATACCGCCCAGTGGACCATCAAGCCCGAAGGGAAGAAACTTTTGGATGAATTTGCCATTGCCTTTGAAAACATCCTGAAAAATCCGGGAATGAGAGATATCATTGACTCCATAACCGTAGAGGGCCATGCGGACAAAACCGGGGACGAATTTTCGAATATGACACTGTCGCTGAACAGAGCCAATGCGGTAAATCGCTATTTGTTCGAGTCCAATCCCAACCTGTTGTTGAATTACAACAATTACTTCGCAGCCGCCGGATATTCGGAATTCAGACCCATAGATCCCGGCGACTCGGCTCAAGCGTTAGCGAAAAACCGGCGTATCGAATTCGCCATCAAGATTAAAGACTCCACCATCCAAAAGGTTATCAACGACTATTTGGAAGAAACGGAAGGAATAACGGATACCGATTAATCAAGAGAGGACAACGATTCATGGACCCTTCTGTGATAGAAATAAGGAAAATCAAATACGGCGACTATGTCGACAAGCATCCGAACAAACCCTACGGTTATTATGCTTTAGGCGAGTTGGAGCTCATATGCAAGTCTTACGATAAAGCCATGACCTATTTTGCCAAGGCACTGCACTTAAACCCGCAATACAAACGGGCAAACATCGGATACATCATTTGCTTAATACAGCAGCAAAAATATATGCAGGCCGTACGGCATTTTCGAAAACGTTGCCGGGACATTGAAGATAAAACGGTTCTGATGAAAGACTTGGTCCATGCCATATGCTCGGATTATCCTTTATCGAATCCCGATATTCGTATTCCCGTCGAATGCAAAGCGCCGGACCTGAAGGGAAAGATTTACCGCATCCTTTGGAGCTATAAAATAAGCGGAAATATCGTTGCAGGCGTTTTGTTGGCCTTGCATTTTATGAATAAACCGAATAATAAGCTATTTGAAAATACAAAATATACCTTGTATACGGATATGGTCGCTTTACCCGGTATTGTAGAAAGCTTACGCTGGCACATGGTGAAGTTTTTGTCATTACGTATGCCGAAAATAAAGGAGCAACGATCCGTAGCTTCCCTGTTTTTTTACATTCCTTCTAACGACATGTCCCCGGAATATGCAAACATCGTTTTTTCGACGGCATTGAACGGCAAAAATCCGGAACGGATCAATAGAATCCGAAAATCCATGGAGAACCGTTTGATTCCCGTTACCCAAGAAAATATGTGGCGTTATATATACTTTGCTCGGCAAGAATATCGTTACAACGAGCAGGTTATGAAGGATTGCTTGTCCTTGATACGGTCGGGTTGGGTTGACCCCGTTATCGCCGAAGCCCTAAACGACATGATTCTGCTGAAAATGAAAGGTTACACGGAAAAGGATTTGGAAACCCTTCGTTTCTACGGGTTCGATATATCCGATTCAAGTTCCTTGTGACGAGTCGTATAAATCGGCCAGAAAAACCGTATTAAGCAAATCCATTAAGAATCGGCAGTTCTCACCGGATCCTTTGAGAACAAGGTCCGTACCGTACCGAAAGGCGATGCGCACGTGAATTCGTGAGGATGATTCGAAGGTTTGAAAATCGTGGTCGTGTTTCATAACCTGTACCGTCGCCACGTTATGATCCGTTTTATAGAAAACGTATTTTTCCTCGGCGGCAAAATTTCTAACTTCGCATATTATTTTGCCGGAAATAAACACAATGTTTTCAAAGACTTTCGTTTGATCCGAACGCAAGAATTCGGAAACATAGACCTTCTGCGGCGTGAAACCGTTGAATTGAGCCAATCGGTTTTTTATTTGGTCGGCCTTTTGCTTCAGTTCCGTATCCAAACCGATCAAATCGAAATATTTCAAAGAAATCATAGCGGTGTACATTCCTTCCTTTTTTCGGATCGTTATGTACACCGCTTGCATATTCCCATCTTATGCTTTCCGGATTTTCATTACGTTATGAATTTCTTACAAAATTTCTTTTAAGAAAGCCGGCTTGTACCCTCTTTCGGCAACCAATTTCACGGCATCCCATATTTTTTGCTCGTAATCCGGCTGGTATTGGATATAGTGGGGATGATAGTATTGTTCATGAATCATCAGCTCAATAAACCTTGATGTATGAGGGTTACTTAGGGTTTTTTCCAAAGACGGTATGATGTCTTCTCTTTTGAAGGTATTGACCACCATATCGTTTTTAATGAAAGTCAGTCCGAACTCCGTATCGCGATAGATATCTCTTTGGTTGATGTGTTTTGTGTAATATTCGTCGAAATAATAGGATACCAAGGGCTTCCCGTCGACCATTTCAAAATATCCCACAAGGCCTTTAAAACCGAAATCCTTAAGGGCTTTACAGCCTTCCCTGTTCACCGCGCCCCAATGAATGGTGGTGTAGTCGCTTAACACTTCTTCACCGGCAAAACGTTTAATCTCGTCGGTAACCATTTGGCAGTGGGTGTATATCTTTTCATAGGTTGTGTTTTCGTAAGGCTTGTCCGGATCGTTGGCAAGAGCATGGAAGGTCAATGCGATCCAATCGGAATTGGCAATAAACTCGCCCTTGTACTTTTCCGGCATCATGGAAAGGTTAAAGTCGGCTTCGTCTTGATAGTAAATATTAAAATGTACCTTGGTACCGAAAGCATCGTGTAATTTCTTAAAGAAAGCTAAAAACGGGTTATCGAACAAAGATTTATACACGGAAGCGTTTTTGGCAAGGTCTCTCAGCCACCAGATATTGTCATCCAACGAGAAACGGTATTTCATATCCGTATTTTTTGCCCAATAAAGCCGGATTTCGTCCAAAACCCGATTGTCTTTATCGGTAAGAACGATTTTGCTTTCATAGCCCGTAAGAACCGCTTCCCCTTCGTATACACCGTTTTCGGCTTTCATCGGCCGGCCGTTTAAAAACAATTCGGATCCCGACGGTGCTTGTACGGTAACCGGTATAAAAAGCGCATTGTCTTTTTCATAACCGTCTTCCTTATACATAAAGTCGCCGTTCCACGGTTTGATGATTTTAATGTTTTTCTCCTTCATAGTTGCACTCCTTTATCATTCCATTAATCGTTATATTAAACATCGGCATCTAAGATTGCACCTAAGTCTCTTAATCTATTCTGAAGATCCGGTATGGATACCTCTCTTACGTCCTTCGTCCTTAGAGCCATGGATGCCGCAACGCCTGCCGCTTCCCCCGTAGCAAAGCCCGGTGCCATCCTGCGAACGGAAGAATGGGCGGATTGGTCGGTGGAAATACACCGTCCGGTTACGATCAAGTTGGAGATCTCCCGGGTTACCAAGGACCGGTAAGGTATGGAATAGCTCTTTTTCAACGTGTAATATACGGCTTGTCCGTCGTTTTGAGAATGAATATCTACGGGACAGGAAGCTCGGGCAATTCGGTCCTCAAAGTTTCGACCGGACAAAACATCTTCCCGGTTTAAAATATAGAGCCCTTTGATTCTCCTCGTTTCCCGAACGCCGATTACGGGAGCCGTCTGTTCGATATAGGCATTTTCAAATCCGGGCAAAAGCTCCTTGAATACCTTTAAAATATCCCATGCTTGCCGTCTGCACTGCAACGTGGCATTCGTTAAATCCGCCGCTTTGATACCGCTCATTCCGTAAACTTCCGTCATGTTAAAGTATGCGCTGCCTTTCCGAGGATGAGGGAAAATACATACGGTTCGGCAGCTGACGGCATGTTTATCATAGATCTCCTTCATTTTATCAACCGGCAGACATTTTTCAAAGTCAATCCCGGATACCACCATCATCAAGGTCATTCCCTGCTGTCCGACGGTGCCTGCCAAGTCTTCGTAGGGGACTCCGGTCATCGCACAGATATCTCCGTCTCCGGTTCCGTCGATAAAGACCTTACCTTCAATCTCCAAATCCCCTTCTTTGGTAAGAACAATAACTTTTGATATGCGATCATTGCCGTCTTTTATGACGTCTCTTATCCATCCGTAATACAGAATATGGACATCGTTTTCAAAGCACAAGCGCTCCAATTCGATCTTCAGATATTCCGTATCGCAGGTAGGACCGTAGGTTGTTACGGGGGTCGAAGCATAAGGTGATATTTCCGCTAACCGTGTTAAGAACCTTCTGCCGGTTCCTCCGATAACATATTCTCCTTTCAACCCCCAAGTGGTAATCGGCTGTACAAGACCTAACGTACTCATACCTCCTAGAGCACCGAATCGTTCAATTATTAAGGTTTTCGCTCCTTCTCTTGCTGCGGCCACGGCAGCCATGCATCCGGATATACCGCCGCCCGCAACGACCACATCGTAGGATGACGAATTGATAACGTTCATAGTGGACACCTGCTTTTGACAATGATTATCAAGAGCTATTATATCACGTTCTTACCCGGTTGCCACATAAAAATTGATTACGGATTTACAACCGTCGGGGTTTGACCGACACCTCGCGCACTGCAGGCCAGCTCCGTCCAAGTGAGGCAGCCTACGATACCGTCCGGGGTAAGCCCGCGGTCTCTCTGAAAACGGATGACGGCATTTTGCGTACCGCTTCCGAATACTCCGTCCAATCCTCCTCCGGTATATCCTAAAGCATTGAGGGCGTCTTGCAGCACCAATACATATACTCCCCTGTTCCCCAAACGCAGCAAGGGATATCCTGCCGCACATGCCGGAGGTCCGATTCTTCGGTCAAAATGCACCCATGTGGGTGTCAAGTATTCCGGCTCCACGTAACCCCATACGCCTAACTGCTCCGCTAAAGTGCGAAGCTGCGCCCTTTCCGCAAAGGTCAAATTCTGGGCCGTGTCAAAAGAAACCCCGGCGTAATGCTGGGATTGGCAGCCGTGGCCTCCCTCCCAAATTCTCTTGAATGCAAAGCCTACATAGATGGGTCTTCCCCAATTGAGCCTTGTCACGTTGAAGGCGTCAATGGCTCTTCGATCGCTCCATAGAATCGTGCTGTTACTGCTGCCACGAAATTCGTTTACCGTAAGATAGGTACTGTAGGGCATGTATTGGTTTTCTTCCCTTTCATACCGCTCCATGGTATTGTTATCCGGATTGTATATTAAAATGGTGGTCATTTTCCATCCTCCCGTTATGACATAAAGATATTTTTTCTCTTAAACCCATTATATTCACAGGTTTACATAGTGTTCCTTTCTCGCAGATTACCCTGAATATATATAATTTTTCAAGAATTTGAAATGGACGAGAATATAATTGAAATTAGCGTAAAGTAAGTTTCGGATAATAATCAATGGAAGAATATAACAAATAGAAAGAGGACCCCGATTGTGATATGATTAAATTTCCATACAAAAAATCACAAAGGAAGGTGTCCTCTATGTAT